>JBDLJL010000052.1:0-31066 GCA_039714415.1 Bacteroidota bacterium | reverse complement strand
TGGAATCCAATAAATACATTTTTAAACCCAAGCTCGTTTTTATAACCTGCTTCTTTTCCAATAAAAACATTATTTGAACCCTCATTATTAGAAAATCCTGAATGGTAGCCTATAAATGTATTACTCTCGCCTAATGTATTTGCTAAGCCACTTTCATAACCTAAAAATAAATTGTAAAGGCCAGTTGTTAACTTTCCACTATTATGCCCAATAAAATAATTTTCTTTTCTTAGGTGCATAAAATTTTGTAAACCGGTTGTAGTTCCTATTTTACCAACAGCAAAACCTGCTGTACTGGTTTCATCAATATAAACCCGGGTACTATCCGGTGTTACGGTAAAAAATTTCTCAGTGTCGCCGGCAGCTTTTTCAGTACCAATTCGTCCAACAGTAAACCCACCCCCAGTAGCTTTTAAACCAGATATAGTTTCGTCGATAATTACTTCCACATTGTTAGGTAAAACTGAAAAAATATCTCCCCCGGTAGCTTTTTCAGTACCAATCCTGCCAACAGTAAACCCACCTCCGGTAGCCTTCAGCTGTGTTTCAGCAACAAAAATTTTGACACCTCCCGGGTAAACCGCAAAAACAGTTTGACCTAAATCATTTTTCACCTCAAAAATGGGTACATTGGGGTCTGACTTTGTACTTTTTTCAGTCTTTTCTTGTCCATAAATGTTTGAAATACTGCCAACAACTAATATCAAGCTAATGATAAATGTATACAGGGTTTTTACGCGTTTCATAATTGTTAAATTTAATAGTGTGTTAATTAATTAATAAATTAGTTAATATTTAGATAATAGCATTCCATCATTACCTAAAAGGTAATAGCAAAAATTTTTTATTACATTGATTTTGGTGGTTTAGGTTCCTTTCATCAGGTATAACAACGGCAATATACAAATATATATCTATAAGCCTGAATTTTATTGATGAATAGATACTTGGTTTTGATAAAAACCGGTTTTGTAACAAGTTTTGATATTAAAACTTTGTAAACAGGGATATGGGCAGTATTATATTGAGTGTTTAATGTTTCAGAATGTGTTTATTAAATTAAGTTTACAAACTACGGTTGCAAAAGTGTTTTTTGTTAGGTTGTTGAGTTTGGCTCTGGTTTAAAATGGCGGTGATTTCTGAAATTACCGATCAGAGACTGATTAACAAGTAATTGGTAATTAAAATGAACGTCTAATATCTTTAATTACTAATTACTTGTAAAAGAAAGGCAAAACAGATATATGAAAAATATGCGCTATTCTAAACTATAGCATTGAGTTTTACTCATAAAACTAATTACAACATTGAAGACTACGATAGGTAGGGGTGTCTGAATTTACTTTTCTAATGTATCCGAGAAGAAAATTTTTATGATAATAGATTCAGTATAGGAATTAGGTTTGGTAAATAATAAAAGTATGTAATTTCCTGTTGTTTGCTCTTTTAATGATAAAACTTAAAACGAATTTCTTATTTAAAAAAAAGAAAGTTGCTTTTTAAAAATAAAAAAACGGAATAACATAGTTACCCCGTTCTTAATCACTTAATTTTATATCTTATTTATTTAACAGAATCCAAACATTAATATTGGGGTCAAGTTCTTGAATATTTGCTATTTCTTTGGCTACCAGCTCAACATCATCAAAAGAACCCACCGAAACACGATACAAACCTTGTGTTCTTGGTAAAATTTTGGCAGTAAACCCTTTATTGTTTAACTGATTTCTAAATCTTTTTGCATTTCGGCTACTTCTAAAACTACCTGCTATAACTTCTACTTTATGAAATTCAACCAGGTTTTCTTTTTTAGGTGGTACAGACTCATTTGTTTCTGCATTGATTATGGTAAAATTTTCAAGAACAGTTTCCGTCTGATTCTGTGAATTATCTACTTCAACAGTCTTTGAAACCAAGCTTGAATCTACAGGAATTGCATCCATTTGTGTATCTATGTCATTACCTGAAAGTAGGTTGCCTACATATTCTGACGAAGCATTAAATTTATCTTTTACAAAATCAGGGTTTAAAGCCCCCAGAACAACTAATATTATGATAGGGATCACTATTAAAGCGGTAAACATTGCTTTTTTCGCTTTTCTTTCATCATCAACAGTTGCCGGAGTCTGTCGTCTTATTGGCTTTCTTACTGGTTTAACCTGTTTTTTTTTCTTTTCAGGAACAGCTTTCTTTTCAGGAACAGTTTTCTTCTCAGGAACTTTCTTTTCCAGAACGGGTTGTTTTTCCAGAACAGGTTTCTTTTCGGGAACAGCTTTCTTTTCAGGAACAACACTTTTTTCAGGAATTGTTTTCTTAACTGGAACAGCTTTCTTTTCACCGAATGGTTTTTTTTCACCGAATGGTTTCTTTTTGAAATCTTTTCTTTGGTTTTTTTGTTGAGGCGAAGTATTTTCATCAACACTTAAAACAGGTAAACCGTACATATCAGGAAAAGAACCTGGCAATATTCTGGCTTCAAATTTTTTAACACCAGCTTTATCCTGACTAAGAATTCCAAGTCCCTCAAAATCAATTAATTTCCCAGCTTTTAAGTCTTCTTCCCATTTAGCAACAAATTCTGCAATTTTGATTATAACATCTACTTCACTGATTTTTTCTTTTGTGGCAACGTGTTTTGACAGTTTGCCACTATCTGCTTTGAGTCTTGCATCAAACTTAATGGTCATGTGGGGTGGTTGAATTTGGCCACTTTTTTCATCAATAACGGCTGATTCAAGCACTTTTTCAAATGCACCAAAACCTTTAACTATTATGTTATCATTCTGGATGAGTAACTCTTTTATGTAGCTATCAAGTTTCATTAGTATAAGATTTTGTTAAACAGTTGTTTTTTATTTTAATATCAATAATTCACTTATTGTGTGTTTTAATAAACACAGGAAACCTTAACTATTTTTTATCTCAAAATCAATGCCAGTCTAAAGAAATAAAAACAAAACGACACACTTTGTTTACAAACCTATAAAATAATATTTAAAACTCGACACCAATTACTAAAATATCGTCGGCTTGCTCAATATTTGCCCCTTTCCATTTTTTCAGGGTGTCTGATAATATTTTTTCCTGATCAATTATAGGTGTACTTTTTAAATTAAGTAATAAGCTCCGGAATCGTTTTCCCAGAAATTTTTTATTTTGAACACCGCCAAATTGATCAATAAAGCCATCGGAAAAAATATAAAAACGATCCCCTTTACAAATGTTTATGAAATGATCTTTAAAATCTTTTTGTGCATAATTAATCATTTTCTCGCCTATTCCTATACGTTCTCCTCTGATTATATCAATTTCCAAATTGTTCTTTTCTAAAAAGTATAAGGGTCGTTTTGCACCTGAAAAATTAAGTGTTTTTTTATCAAAATCAATTTTGCACAAAGCTATATCCATTCCATCTTTCGCATAGTTATTTTTTTTATGGATATTTAATGCATCCACAACACCTTTGTCTAAAAGTGTTAATATTTCAGCTGCTGATCTGTAATAATCATGTAACAGGACTTCATTTAACAAACTGTGACCGATAATACTCATAAAAGCACCGGGAACGCCATGTCCTGTACAGTCAACAGCAGCAATAAAAGCTACATTATTATGTTTTGAAAACCAGTAAAAATCCCCACTGACAATATCTTTTGGTTTATAATAAGCAAATGATTTATCAATAATATCTACAATGCTCTCTGTTGGACCAAGCATTGCTTTTTGAATGGTTTTTGCATAATTAATGCTATCTGTCGTATCCCTGTTTTTACTTTCAAGCATTTCGTTAATATGTAGCATTTGATCTCTTTGATCTTCCAGTTCATGGGATTGCTGTGTAATCCTTTTGTTTTGGTGTTCAACTTTTTCTTTTTCTTCTCGAAGCTGGAAAGTTCTTTCGGCTACTTCTTTTTCCAGTTGTTTTTTTGCTCGCTTAAGTTTACGAGTCCTGAATTTTAGAAAAAACAATATGCTTATTACCAGTAAAATAATCATTGAGCTGATAAAACCTGCAGATTTATAGATTGGTGCCTGTATTGAAAATTTTATAGAAGCTGGTTCTAAATCTGTTGTTCCATCTTCGTTAAATGAACGAACAAGAAACGTATAAGACCCAGGTGACAAATCTGAGAAAGTTACACTTTGTTTTTTTACCGGAGGAGACCATTCTTTTTCAACCGGGCTTAGTTTCCATTGATACATTACCTGGTCCTGGGCTTTTAAATTTATTCCAACAAAATCAAAAGACAGGTGATTTTTGCTTGTCGGCAAATTCAATTTTTTTGGTAAATTAAACCATTTTGTTGCACCTGAAGTATATTCTGAGTTTAACCAATCTATATCTTTAAAATAAAGTTGAACATTTGTAATATGTGTTTTAGGTGGATTAATATCAAAGTTTTCTTTATCAGGATCGTATACAACTAATCCCTGTAAGCTGCCTATGTACACTTTACCTTTAGTATAAAAACTATTAGCCCTCTCTGTTGTTTCTAGCAATTTATAGGCTCCTGCTTCACTAACCCGTTTAACTTTGAATAAATTGGTATTTTGATTAAATATTAATTTGTCAATACCTTTGTTTGTTCCAACAATACAGTTATTCTGGTTAATAAAGCTTAATGATTTTATCCTGTTGGATGAAAGTCCGTTTTCTACACGAAAATTTGAAATTACTGGTTTTTGGGTAAGCTTGTTAAACATTAACCTGTAAATACCATTAGATTCTGTTCCAACCCAAAGAGCATCCTTATTACCAGTAAGACAAGTTATGTTTTTTATATTTGGTTCATCTAAGAAATGCTTAAAATGTTTTCCGTTATAAAAAACCAGTCCGTTTTTTCTGTAGGCCACCCAAATTTTATTATTGCGATCCTTATATGTTGCAGATATGGTTCCTTCAGGAAGCCCATTTCCATGTGTAAATGTTCTTATTTTATCAATTGTAAGAGTTGAAAAATCAATAAAACTTATTCTGTAAAGGTTTTTATTTCCACCAATCCATATATTATTTCCTTCCTGGAATATAGAATTAACAAGTACTGTATCCATCTTTTTTAACAAGTGAAACTTGCTTGATGATAATACAGCTAAACCATTGGGCGTGCCAATCCACTTCCTGTTTTCTGTATCAACATATAAGGTGTTAATTGTATCACAATGTAAAGATTTTTTGGTGTATTTTGATAGTTTATAGTTCTTATGTTCATAGAATTTTAACAGGTCTAAACCTTTATGTGTACCAATAAAAATATTATTATTTGTATCCACGGCAACGGCATAAACATGATTGCTACTTAAACCTTCTTTAGTTGAATAATTTTCAATTGTCCTGCCGGAATATTTATCCAGACCTCCGAAAGAAGTACCGATCCATAAATTACCAGAATCATCTGCAAAAAGTGTTGTTGTTGAATTATTCGAAATACCATGCTTTTCTGTGATCGTGTAAAAATATTGTCCATTAAAAATACTGATACCTTTATCAGTACCAAACCATAAATTGCCTTCAGTATCTTGGGCAATACTGCTTACTTTGTTGCTAATCAGTCCATTATTTGTATTGTAAACTGTAAATTTATTAAAATCATAACTTACTACCCCACGTGGTGTACTAAACCAAATTCTGTTTGAAGCATCTTCAAAAATACAACCTATTTTATTGTGTGGCAGACCATTAAACAGCGTAAATCTTTCGTACGAAATACCATCATTAAGCAGGATCCCCTTGTCTGTGCCTAGCCATATATTATTATCACTATCTTTAAAAATGGAATTAACTGCGTTTATTGGTATTTTATTTTTGCCAGTATATAGTTTAAAACTAACTTTTTTCCAATTTTTGTTATTTTTATTATCAAATTGTAATACAGGGATATTCAGTGCTGAAATTAGTAAAGACCCTTCTTCATCTTCGCAGATAGATTTTATATATAAGGAATTAATCCCGTTATTTTCCGTAAACCGATAAGTATCTCTACCATTAAACATAAATAGTCCCCTATCTTTTGTTCCAATCCATATATTCTGATGTTTATCTTCAAAAACAGCACTGATGTTTGCATAACTTAATTCGTTTTTATATGGGAAATTGTACCAGGAAACCCCATTATAGCTTGCCAGCCCACTTTGTGTACCAACCCATAAAAGCCCTTTACTATCCTGAAAAACAACACTGATACCAGAGCCGGGCAAACCTTGGTTAATGGAATAATTCACAAAATTATACTGTTGCGAAATTAAAGACTGGAGTATGAAAATAAATAATATGGTAAGTTTGACCCTATACCTGAAAATATTTAAAGGTGATCTTTTTTGAAAAACTTCTGTATAAATTCCTGATTTTTTCAATATATCAGTTTGTTTTCAAAAAGTGTAGCTTAAATTATGCCAATCTGCATAAAAAGTAATAAAAATTTAAACTTTGTTTACACAAGTTTCAAAGCATGAAAAAGATTTGATGCTTGTAATGTTATTTTAGTCTTTTGAGCTTATGATATAATTTTTTGTGGACTGTGATGATTTAACTATCTAATAATCAACATAAATATAGAGTTTTGGATACCGGGAATGATGGGAACAATAAGGTAAGCTTCCCAAATTTTCATTATTCCACCATCCCATGGGCTCTGTTTGAAAATTAAACTTTAATTTTATCCATTATACTTTATATTATAGTCATTTTGTGAAACTAAAAAAAGTAAGCATATTTGTATTATAAATAAAAAAAATGGATAAAAAAAGCATATTAATTACAGGGGGTGCCGGTTTTATAGGTAACCATGTAGTACGTACTTTTGTAAACAAATACCCTGATTGTACTATTGTTAACCTGGATAAACTTACATATGCAGGGAATTTAGACAATCTTAGAGATGTTGAACAGAAAGAAAATTACAAGTTTGTAAAAGGTGACATCTTAGATTCAGGTTTGATAAAAAAGCTGTTTGATGAATACAAGTTTGATGGTGTAATTCATTTGGCAGCAGAATCGCATGTAGATCGTTCTATTCTGAACCCTCTGGAGTTTGTAAAAACAAATATTGAGGGAACGGCTAATCTACTACATATTGCAAAAGAAAATTGGAAGGATGATTTTACAGGTAAACTTTTTTATCATGTTTCAACAGATGAGGTTTATGGATCTTTAGGTAAAACAGGTTTTTTTGTTGAGACCACACCTTATGATCCCCGAAGTCCTTATTCAGCTTCGAAAGCAGCTTCAGATCATTTGGTAAGGGCTTATACACACACCTTTAAGTTACCTACTGTAATTTCCAATTGTTCAAACAATTATGGTCCAAATCAATTCCCTGAAAAATTAATTCCCCTGGCCATTCATAATATTAAAAACAGTATAGAAATTCCAATTTATGGTAAAGGTGAAAATATTAGGGACTGGCTTTTTGTTAAAGACCATGCCAGGGCTATTGATATTCTTTTTCACAAAGGAAATGTTGGTGAAACCTATAACATAGGTGGTGATAATGAATTAACAAATATTGATTTAATAAGACAGTTATGTGATATTATGGATGAAAAACTGGGAAGGGAACCCGGTAGTTCACAGAAATTAATAACTTTTGTTAAAGACCGTGCAGGCCATGATATGAGATATGCTATTGATTTTACAAAACTGAACAAAGAAACAAACTGGAAACCATCGGTTGATTTCAAAGAAGGGCTTGAGTTAACAGTGGATTGGTATCTTGAAAACGAAGCGTGGCTAAAAAATGTAGTATCAGGTGATTATTTAAACTTTTATAATGACCAGTACGGAAAGCGGTAGAGATTTAACCTGATTAATTCATAAACTTATTGATTTATAAGTTAAATCTCAATAAATGTACATGTTACATGATTCATACAAAAATATTTTAAAAACATAAGTTTACCAAAGGTGCATTTTTTCTTTGCCGGACTTATCGTTGCAAACCTTTTGCAGTATAAGCATACAGCTTCAAGGTTCGACGCCTTAATTCAAACAAAGAAAAAACGCATGAATTATTCAGGTTAAAGTATTGAAGAGATATAAAAAATAATAATTATGAAAAAAGCCAGTTTAGCAATTTTAGCTTTTATTTTAATAGTAAGCTGCGGTGGGCAGCAAATTAATAAAACGGAATTTGATGAAAAAGCCGGGGATAATATATTAATCGGGCAAATTAACCTTGATGGTTTTAAATCAGCCCCTTTTAATGAATGGTTTGATGAGGAATTTGCTGCTTATCAGGTGGATGATTCTATACTTATGACCATTGATAAAGATGATTTCATGGATAACGTAAAAATCACCGTGGTATTAGGTACCTGGTGTGGTGACAGTAGGAGAGAGGTGCCCCGTTTTTACAAAATCCTTGAATCACTGGAATACGATTTGGATAACATGAAAGTAATATGCGTAAATACAAGTAAAACTGCTGAAGGAACAAATGTTGACCAGTTGGATATACAAAAAGTTCCTACAATTATTTTTTATAGGGAAGGTATGGAAACAGGCCGAATTATTGAAAGTCCATTGGAAAGTATTGAAAAGGATATGGCAGGTATTGTAAAATAGTAGTTTTGTAAATAAGAACGTGTTATTGCTGTTATAAGTTTAAGGTTACGGGTTACAAGTTGTTGATAGGTTACTAACTTGCAACTTGTAACCCGCAACAATAAATTTTCATTAAATCGGATCTGCCAAAATGCGACATAGTCAATTCCGATAGGTAAGGATATCTGAACCTGAAACTTGCAACAAAAAAATTAATCCCTGAATTTCCTCATTAAATCAGAGGCAAAAACAAATTCATTTAGTTCTTTATTGTCCGTTTTTAGTATTTCATCTTTATTGCCTTCCCACCATTTTTCACCTTTATATATGTAAAGTATTTTATCCCCTATTTCAATAACGGAATTCATGTCGTGAGTATTTATTACCGTGGTCATATCAAATTCAACGGTTAATTCTCTAATAAGTTGATCAATAACAATAGCTGTTCGTGGGTCAAGGCCAGAGTTGGGCTCATCACAAAATAAGTATTTGGGGTTTAGAGAAATAGCCCGGGCAATTGCAACCCGTTTTTGCATGCCACCGCTAATTTCTGCAGGATATAAATGATTAGCATTTACAAGGTTTACTTTTGTAAGGCAAAAGTTTACCCGCTCGAGTCTTTCTTCTGTACTCATTTCGGTAAACATTTCCAAAGGGAAGCCTACGTTTTCTTCAACGGTAGCAGAATCAAAAAGGGCACCACCCTGAAAAACCATCCCAAGTTCTTTCCGGATTTCTTTTTTTTCTTTAACAGGCATTTTTGAAAACTCCTGATCACCATAAAAAATTTCACCTTCGTCAATATCATGTAATCCGATTATTGACTTTAAAAGCACTGTTTTACCAGATCCACTTTGGCCAATAATTAAATTAGTTTTACCTTTTTCAAAAAAAGATGAGACATCTTTTAATACGTGGTTATCTCCAAATGATTTTGATATATTTTTTAATTCGATCATGCCAGCATAAGTTGAGTTATAATAACATTTATCAAAAGGATTAGGATACTAGAGTAAACTACAGCCCTGGTACTGGACCTGCCCACTTCAAGAGCACCACCGGAAGCATAATATCCATGGTATGCCGGAACAGATGTAATGACAAAAGCAAAAAATACAGTTTTCACTAATGAATAAGTTATATAAAAAGGAATAAAAACATAATGAAGGCCATAAATGTATTGTTCAGCTGAAATTGCACCGGAGAATATGATTGCAAGGTATCCACCAATTAAGCCTACAAAAATACTTATGATATTTAGAAATGGGTTAATAAAAATAGCTGCTGCAATTTTCGGAAGTATCAGGTAACTGGCAGAATTAACCCCCATAATTTCCAGGGCATCAATTTGTTCGCTAATACGCATGGTACCAATTTCACTGGCAATATTGGAACCCACTTTGCCGGCAAGGATTAAACCAACAATAGTTGACGAAAATTCCAAAATCATGGAATCGCGTGCGGTTAAGCCTATTAAATAATCAGGTATTAATGGGCTTTCAATGTTATAGGCTGTTTGAAGGGTTATTACCGCTCCCATAAAAATTGATATAATAATTACAATTCCCAGGGAGTTAATTCCGAGCATATCAACTTCGCGAATAAAAAGCCTGAAAAACACACCCACTTTTTCCGGTTTGGAAAAAACTCTTTTCATTAAAAGAAAATAATGGCCAATATGATACAGTAGCTTCATGTCTTTACTTTATAAAACAAATGTATATGGTTAGTACTTAAAATGCAAATTTACACTTTAACCCACATTATTCATGAGGTTTTCTAATCATGAACCTTTAGCTCGGCAGCCAATCTAAATGCGGGAAACCCCGGTTTAGAAGTACCCAAATTTGGGGAATGAAATGAAGCCAAATTTGTGGTAATTCTTAATCGTCAGGAAAATTCATGAATTTTCCGGGTTAACTCCCTGGTTAGATGCTAAGTTCTGCATTATTACAAATTTTTAGAATTATTCAAAAAAATTCATTACTTTAGTATAAATATCAAAAAACTTAAATTACAGCAAATAAGCATATTAAAGCCAAATATATGAATATAAATAATTTTTGTGTAATAATGGCCGGTGGAGTAGGTAGCAGGTTCTGGCCCTTGAGCAAATCAGGCAAACCAAAACAATTTCTTGATATACTGGGTACCGGAAAAACGTTGTTACAACAAACATTTGATCGTTTTGAAACAGTATGCCCGGCTGAGAATATTTTAATCGTTACAAATAAAGATTATAAAAATATTATACTGGAACAATTACCAAAAATAAAGGAAGAGAATGTTTTATTAGAACCAATGCGCAGGAATACGGCACCCTGTATTGCTTATGCGAATTTTAAGATACAACAAAAGAATCCGGAAGCCAATATTATCGTAGCACCATCAGACCACTTAATTTTAGACGAACAGGAATTTGTTAAAGTGTTAAACAAGGGTTTGGATTATGTTGGTAAAAATGATTCACTTTTAACTTTGGGTATTAAACCAAACCGCCCTGAAACAGGTTACGGGTATATTCAGATTAGCAATAACAAAAAAATGAAAGATGGTAAATGTGAAGTGACCAAAGTGAAAACATTTACTGAAAAGCCAAATGCCGAAATGGCAAAAATCTTTTACGAGAGTGGTGAGTTTTTCTGGAATTCCGGTATTTTTCTTTGGTCTTTGAATTCAATAATGGATTCGTTTAACAAACACCTGGCCGAGGTGAACGATTTGTTCAGGAAAGGGGTTGGCATATACAATACAGATAATGAGCAAAGCTTTATTGATGAAACCTATGCTGAAAGTAAAAATATATCAATTGATTATGGAATAATTGAAAAGGCTGAAAATGTTTCTGTACTTTGTACAGACTTTGGTTGGTCTGATTTGGGTACCTGGGGTTCTTTATATGAAAACATCCAGAAAAACGAAAAACAAAATGCGGTAGTTGGCCGCAATGTACTTTGTTATGATACCGAAAACAGTATAATTAATATGCCTGACGGTAAACTAGCCGTTATACAAGGCTTAAAAGATTATATCGTGGTAGATTCTGATGGAATTTTATTGATTTGTAAAAAAGATGATGAACAAAAAATAAAGCAGTTTGTAAACGATATAAAAGTTAAAAAAGGAGAGGGGTTTATTTAAAAACAATAAGCCGTTCAACATAAGATCTAACAGCTTATTCATTTTATTCCACAATACAAATTGAACAGATTTATTTTTTAGATATTATTTTTTTAAATTCCGTTCCTTCATATTTAGGAAAATAATTATCAAACCCTTCTATTGTGAGAACAGATTTATCATTATTTAATGAAATTCTAAGAGATGATTCGAAAACCTCAATATAATATTCTCCTGTATACTTTATTACTATGTAATCTTTATTCAATGTATAAGTATAACTGTGTTTAGGAGGTCTGTTTATAGTGGTATCGTACCAAAACAGCGTATCACTATCTAAACTTGTATTTACCCATTTTCCAATTAGGTCTTTCTTATCAATTTGTCGATTCAAGTCATTATTACTGTCACATCCCAATATTGAAGAAATGAAAATAAAAGCCAATATATACACTTTCATAGTCGTTAGTTTTTAATCAGTTAAAATCATTTGTTTAGTATCAATCACTTGCCCATCAGCAATAAAAGCATAAATATATATCCCTGCATTAAATTCACTACCATTTACAGTTATGTTTCCATATCCTTTTTCATACAGATCAATGCTTTTAAGTTGCGTGCCGTTCATGTCATATATATTAATCATGGCATTCGAAACATCGTCAGAAAGAAAATATTCAATCTTAGTGCTTTCCTTAAAAGGGTTCGGTGAATTTTGATACAGAGTATTTTTATTATCACCTTGAGTTTTATCTGGGTCTGTTGAAATTTTTGAAATTTTTAATTTATCGGTATTGTCTTTTGCCTGATTTTTCAATTCCGTTATTTCTGATTGTATGCTTTCAATAATCATTTGTTGTTCTTTTATTGCTTCAACTAGAAAGGGAACGATTGATGCATAATCAATAGCATATAATTTTGCATCATCATCAAAGCCAACTACCTCAGGAATTACTTCTTTCATTTCCTGGGCAATAAAACCAACCTTGTTTTTGCTTTCCTTTATTATAAGTTCTTTTCTGGATTCTGGTAAATTTTCATCTAACTCAAAATTCACATCATATTTTACAGGACGTAATTTTTTTATTTTTTCCAATGACGAATTGATATTCCTGATATTTGATTTAATTTTCATATCGGAATATGTATAAACAGTTCTATTCAGGGTATAAATACTTCGTGAATATAACTTCCATAATGGTTTTGCACTATTACCTATCCATGCACTGTTTGCCCATTGAGGTTCTAATATTGGGTCGGTATAGAATATACCATTATCATAATAACTCTAAAAATAAAATCCAGATAGTGAGGGCATACAACTAAAATATGCTTTTCCATTAACATCTAATAAACGTGTAGGTGTACCAGCCCCGATACCAACCCAACCCTGAGAGGTCATTTGTAATTGAGCTTTTGCACTGTTTGAAAGCATAAAAACCGAAAATGCAATAATTACTAATTTTTTTATCTTTTTTCAAAATTAATTAAAATAATAGTTTTAGAAAAAAGAATTGGCCAATTGTACTCGAATATAATTAGGTAAAAAATATTGATTACCTGCTAATGCATGGATGTATTTAGTGGTAATGTTTTGATAATATGTATAATGCGCTTTTTTGTGGTGCAAAAAACAGCATAATTGTCCATCCGTAAAGCAGGTACTTTTCGAATATAGTTAGAGGTTTACTTTATTAATTGACATATATTCAGGGTGTTAGTACTATTTGAGTTTACAAATACGGTCAAACTCTGACTTTACGGATAGGGGCTAATTTATCCGTCTTTAAAGTCATGTGTTTTACTCCCTTATCTTCAACGAATATAGTATGGTTTCTACTTGTCTCATGTAGTTTCTTTTATTGTAGCGGGGTGCGTAAACATAACCAAAGGTTATAACCAGGCGATTTCTTTTAGTATCTACACTAACAAGTGCAACAAAAGGTCCTCCCATATAGTCACCTTCGGTGCGCCATAATCCTTTCAATTTAACGGTGTAGTTATTGTTTAATATCAGCTTTTTAAGCGGGATATCAATCCTTTTTTCAATAGTCATGTACGAACCATCTAGTTCTGTGTGTACATTTTCTCTTAAAACAGAATCAATTTGATGGATGAGATTTTCTTTATGAAGTTGTGCTGTATCTGAATAATTGATAAAAGATATAATTACTCCCTGGCTTATCATGGGTGTTTCGTGCGAAATCCACATGAATGCATCTTTTTGTACATCCATATCGTAGCCTTTTGGAAAGCGCATTTTTACTGCCCTTTTTTTCAACACCCTTGTAATTTCCGGATTTTCAAATTTCCGATAGCTTTGAAGATATCTTGCGCGTTCATCTTTTAGCAAAGTATCAACTATGCTTTGTTTATTTTTTTCAAACAATTCAAAAAAACTTGAGTCGCTCGGAACCTTTATTTCGAAATACAATTGTGGCCTTGCCCAAACATGCCGTTTCATAACTATTGAAGGCTTTTTGTGTTTAGGCGAAATTTTTACGCGAACAATGTTACGGTGGGTTTGGAAAAGAGTTGAAAAAGCTGAATTAGGGATATTGATTACCGTAAAAATGGGTTCTTTTTGTGGTAATACCTGTACTTCTTGTTTAAAAATAGCCCTTAGGCTATCACCAACTGCAGATTCCCATTTATGTTTATCAACAATTAACATTAGTTCACCCGCTTTACCTGTTACATTGGGTTGAAAATTTTTATTGGAACCACTACCTTCACAAGAAAGTAAAAATATAGCCGATAAAATGATAAATAAAATGTTCAGATTTTTCATTGGTTAATGTTTAAATTGACAACGTGTAATGCTAAAGCTGTAACAGCTAATAGAAAGAAACTTAGCCCGCATTATTCATGGATTTTTTTATTCATGAATCTAAATGCGCGAAACCCCGATTTAGATGAACCCAATTTTGGGTATCAAAATTGGATGTGAATCTTAGTCGCTATCGCAGATAGGGAAAATTCTATGAATTTTCCGGGTTAGTATTATTTCTACTTTTTTTTTCAAACTGGTGTTTCTATAATGCAAATATATAACTTATGCCCCAGTTAAACAACTAAATGTATAGTTGGGTAACGTAAAAACCAGTTCTAAACTCACAATAGAAAGCTAAGGTTAACGAAATAAGTATGGTAAGAGGTGAATTATTCAATTTACTTAAGGCAACCTCTAAAAATCCCAACTTCTTTGTTACTCTGATTTTTTAAGATACTTACTTCGACTAGCTCAATACAGCGCATTTACAGGAGTAAAATCGAGCCTTAAAAAATCAGAAAGCCTCGAATTTTGAATTTTTAGAGATCACCTTAGTAAGATGTAAAACTACAATATTCAAGAGAAAAAATAGCGTTATTTATCTAAAATTGTATGTACTGTGTAGTAATTTTCACCTCCCTTTATAGGAATTTAAAATATTTGCTAAGTATATTAGAAATTTTAAAGCCGTAAAACTAATGACCAATGACTAATATACTTCAAATTAACTAAAAGGTTTATTAGCTGTAAATAAGCTTAATATAAAAAAGTCAACCAGAAGGAAAACTATTCCTTTTCTAATTTGTTTTCATTTTTATCTGTTTCTTCTTCTTTATCCTCTTTAGTTGCTTTTTTAAATTCAGTCATACCCTGACCCAGGCCTTTCATTAGTTCAGGTATTTTTTTACCTCCGAACAATATAAGAACTACAACAATTATAAGCACAATTGACCAAACGCCCGGGATTGCTAAAAATATAGAATTTATCATAATTTTATTTTTTAAAGTTTATATATTCCTAAAGATAAAGGATATCAGCTAAAAGACAAAATACTATTTAAATAACTTAACTATATCATTACCATTTGCAAAAATTAATAAAGAGAATAATAACACCATACCTACAATTTGTGCATATTCTAAAAACTTATCACTTGGTTTTCGCCCTGAAATAATTTCAAAAAACAGAAACAGTACATGGCCACCATCTAATGCCGGTATTGGTAAAATATTAATTACTGCAAGCATAATAGAAAGCAAAGCTGTTAAAGACCAAAATGCCTGCCAATCCCATGTTGGAGGAAAAATATTTCCAATCGCAATAAAACCACCAACAGACTCATATGCTTTTGTTTCCCTGTTGAAAATTAATTTGAATTGTTTCAGGTAATTACCAACTTCCTCATATCCTTTAGTAACCCCTGCCGGAACAGCTTCTACCAAACTATATTCGATTCTTTTCATTTCAAAAAATTCAGATAATTTACCTTTAGGATAAACCCCTATCAGGCCTTTTTCTGAAACTTGAACCGTTAAATCCTTTTTTTCACCGGAACGATTTATTGTTACATTTACTTCTTGGTTTTTTAATTCGGACAGTTTTGATTTAAATTCATCAAAATAAAGAACGTCCAAGCCATTTAATCCAATGATACGGTCATCTATTTGCATTCCTGCCTTTTTTGCCGGAGAATTTTTTGTAAATGTTCTTGCAATAAAGGGTATGCGTACACCAAAAAATGGTCCTTTGTGCTTTATAATTTGACCAACCATTTTACCTGTAAAAGCGATTTCAACATTTTCACCATTTCGGTCAATTTGCATGGTTCTGGGTTCATTCAGTAATATTTCCGGCACAATTGTTTTGAAATTTTCAATTTTCTTGCCGTTTACCGAGATGATTTTATCACCGGTCTGCATACCAAATTCAACACCCAAAGAATCTACTTCAACACCATATTTAACATTTTCGGTTGGTAAATATTCTTTTCCCCAAACAAAAAGGATCATCACATAAATAGCAAATGCTAAAAGAAAGTTAACTAAAACACCTCCAAGCATTATTAATAAACGCTGCCATGCTGGTTTTGACCTAAATTCCCATGGTTCTGCGGGTAGTTTCATTTGTTCTTTGTCCATTGATTCGTCAATCATTCCTGATATTTTTACATATCCGCCCAATGGTAACCAACCAATACCATATTCTGTTTCGCCCCATTTGGTTTTAAATAATGAAAACCAAGGATTGAAGAAAAGGTAAAATTTTTCAACTCTTGTTTTAAATAGCTTGGCAAAGAAAAAATGCCCGGCTTCATGAAAAATTACCAGTATTGATAAACTTAAAATTAATTGTCCTGCTTTTATTAAAATCTCCATCACTTATCTGTTATCTTAAAATTATTATTATTTTTAATTATTTAGTTGCGTATTACAAGTTACAGGTTTCAAGTTGTACGTATCTATAGGGTCTTGAAACTCGCAACCTGCATCATAAAAATTAGTTTATTAAAATGTATAGGAGCTACTTAAAACCCTCTTTCGTTTATTAGATTAATGGCAACCCTTCTGGCCTCTGTATCAAAATGTACATAGTCTTCCAGGCTTGGTTTTGCCTTATATTCAACTCGCTCAATTGTTTGTTCTACTATTTCCGGAATTTGCATAAATCCGGTTTTTTCTTTTAAAAATGCATCTACAGCAACTTCATTGGCTGCATTCATTACACATGGTACATTTCCACCCTTTTTCATCGCCTCAAAAGAAATTGCAAGATTACGAAATTTTTTTGAATCAAACTGCTCAAAACTTAAATTTGGGTAATCCAGGAACGAAAATCGTTTAAATTCAGACTTTATCCTATAAGGGAAAGCCAAAGCGTACTGGATTGGTAATTTCATATCGGGTAAACCCATCTGTGCTTTCATCGACCCGTCTTCGAATTGCACTATAGAATGAATAATGGATTGTGGATGTATAATTACGTCAACCTGCTCAGGTTTAAGGTCAAATAACCATTTTGCTTCAATAGCTTCAAGTCCTTTATTCATCATACTTGCAGAATCAATGGTGATTTTTGCCCCCATATTCCATGTAGGATGGGCTAAAGCTTGCTGCGGTTTTATATTATGCATTTCATCCAGGTTAAAAGTCCTGAATGGACCACCGGATGCTGTAAGATAAATTTTTTCAATTTTATTGTGCAATTCACCGGCAAGGCATTGAAAAATAGCAGAATGCTCAGAATCGACAGGAATAATTTCCGTTTTATATTCTTTAGTGAGCCGTGTAATTAATTCACCTGCAACCACCATGGTTTCTTTGTTTGCCAAAGCAATATTTTTACCTGCTTTTATGGCATTAATGGTTGGTAACAAACCGGCATATCCTACCATGGCTGTCAAAACTATATCAATGGCTGAATGGTCGACAATTTGATTTAGCGCATCTTTTCCAGAATAAACTTTTATAAAATCACTTGACAATGCTTGCTTAACCTGTTCAAAATGGTTTTCGTTACCTATAACAACGCTATCGGGTTTAAACTTTTTGGCTTGTTCGATTAACAAATTAGCATTGTTTTCAGCGCTAAGTACAATTATTTCAAATCTATCAGGGTTTGCATCAATAACCTCAAGTGCTTGTGTACCAATTGAACCTGTAGAACCTAATATTGCTATTCCCTTACTCTTTTCCATTTTATATTTTATCTCCGTCACAAATATCTAAAACGTAATATAATCTTCTGGGTTTAAAGGGCTACCATTATACCAAAGTTCAAAATGAAGGTGTGGTCCGGTGGTTAATTCACCAGTATTTCCAATTATGGCAATAGGTTCACCAGCTGTAACATGGTCTCCTTGCTTTTTAAGCAATGACTCATTATGTTTATATATCGAAACAATATTGTAATTATGCTGAATCATAATTATGTATCCTTCGGTTAAACTCCAGGTGGCTAGAGTTACTGTACCTTCAAGTGTGGCAAGTACCGGTTCATTGGGTTGAGCAACAATATCAGTCGCCATATGTCCGTTTTCAACATCAAAACCATTTGTAACAATTCCTTTAACCGGAAGAAAAAAATGTAGGTTCTTTAAATTAACATTGGTTTGTTTTGAATTCTTTAAAACAGAAAGGCCTTGTTTCTCTTCTTTTTCAATTTGGTATCTTAAAATTGAATCATGTTTTGACCTTGAGAATTCCAATTTTTCATGTTTAAAACTGGTGTCTTGTATATTTTCGAAGTTATTTACCTGCCTGCCAAGCATTACGTTTTGTATATTTTCAAAATACAGGTCACGTATTCTGACCTCTTTCTTTAAAGAATCCAATTTTATGGCATTTTGAAATAACTGCCTTGATAGTTGACTATTTTTTCTCGAAGGAATCAATAAATTAAAAGGTGTGTAAACAAATAGCAGTCCTACTAAAATGGAAATAACAATTACAGAAATACCAACATACGTAAACACATTTAACCTGGATAGCTTAAAGGTGATTGATTCTTCAAGAGTTTCTCTGTTATAAATAGTTAACTGATACTTGTTTTTAAGTTTCCTGAATAGTTTTTTTATATTAAAAGCCATTTTTTGTTATATTTACCTAAAGGTTTTGCACGAACTCGCAAATTTAGAAAGAATTCATCAAAAAAAACTTTAAAAATTCTTAAATAAATTTGTTTTCTAAAGATTAATCACTTTTCATAGGCAATGAATGTTATAAAACTAAATAAGTTTTTGAGTTTAACTCTACTATCCAAGCCGAAAACACTTGGTGTTGAGTTTGATGAATATGCAGTACTAATATTATGGAATTATTTCAAAAATTATCGAGGTCAGCAAAAATGATTTGTAAAAGGTTTGAATTCTAGGTAATATTAGTAAGTTGACATCAACATATTGAAAATATGGAAAAACTTTTATCACTTGTCCAAATAATTACACCAAAATCACAAATTGAATGTAAATATTGCAGTATCTTTATACATTGCTTTTGTTAGTGTAGAATGAAGGTCCTACACAAGTAGTTTCATCAACCAATGTAAAATTTATTGATATGCAAGTTTATCCAACCAGGTATACCGACAAGTTTGGTTCCGTTGACACAAGTATCGTAAATGATTTTCAAGAAGGAAATGCCGGGAGTTTAAGCCTGGAAATTGATGGTGTTAAGTTTAAAGGTACCAGTTTTGACGATTTTATACTTATTAATAAAGAGAAACATACTAAAGAAGAGCTGAAAAGGTTTGCTTTTGCCCAACTAAACATTTACGGATCAGATAATTATGTTTTTTCTTTATGTGATTGCACACTTGAGTTTTCGATTCCGATATTATTATATAAGAAAAACAATATAGAAACCATTCCAGGTACTTTGGATATTCAGTTATCTCTGGGCAGGGCATTAAACAGGGGGGCTGTTGAATTTGAAGAGGCAGGTTTTAGCTTAAAGTTTGCTGGTAAAAATTTGAAAAGCAACAAAGATTTTTTTGAAACAGGTTTTCTGGATATTAAGAAACAAGTAAACGGAGAACTTACCTTAAAGAATTGTTTTACATGTCTTTATTCAGATTATCACCCAATTGGGAATTCTTTTTTTGGCTCAATGATGTGTTTTAAAAACAATAAGGAAGATTATCTAAAAGTTAAGGATAAAATATCTTTCCTTAAATTGGCAGAAAAGGAATTTATTTATGTACAAGAGACCTATTGTTGTCCAGAATATAAAACAAGACAGACAAACATTGGTTACCGGGGTTAATTTAAGTTTTATATGAGAGTTATTGGTTTAGTTGTATTTTTTTGTTTTATAAGCCTTACTACCTATTCTCAGGATGAAGGAAATAATACAGTATCCCTTGAAGTTTTCCCTATAGAAACGGAGTTTACCGGGGGTAGGTTAATGCTTAATTATGAACACTTGTTTAGCTGGAAGCACAATTTATTATTACGTGCGGGTATTTGGCCAGATTTCCAAAATGATGGGGTAACTTTTTTGCTTACTGTACAGGGATTAACAGGTAGGAACAATAAACACAATTTTGAATATGGAATAGGTTCTGCTGTTATTATTGATTATTTTGAAGATAAGACCCATTATGGCTTTGTTCCCGATGTACTTATAGGTTACCGTTTTCATATGCATAAAGGTTTTATGTTCAGAACAACGGTAAATTTGTTTGTTGGCTGGCCTACAATGCCTTCATTATCTTTTAGTGCTGGATATAGGTTTTAGCTTTTTTCGATATTAGTATTTTTCTAATCTACTCTTTTACAGTGAGCTTTTAAATAACTATTATAAAAGTTTTTTGATGCAATAGTTTTGTAAAACTCATCAAGATATTCAATCATTTCCTTTTTATTCCGGGGATCTAAGTACTTAAAATTATTTATTTCATCATAGAATTCATCTTTGTGTTTGTTAAACTGTTCAATTACTGATTTGAATTCACTTTCAGGCTGACAAATACCTAAATAAACTCTTTCAGTTACTGATTTAACGTTCAGTTTGCTTTCACCGGGTATGGCATAACTGGCATTTACCATTCCACAATAGTCATAATCGTATGGAATTGCCCATGCCTTAGTTTGCTGATAATCTTTTGATTTTATCAACTTAATATTGTGCAAACCGGTAATTGACCAATCAGCATTACCAACCATAAACTGAAAAAAAGCCAATTGCATTATATTTTGTTTTTCAACATTTCTTATACCGAGCTTTTCACTTTCTATAACTAAAGCATTGTTTCTTTCTGCCAGCATATCTAAATCTTCAATAAAAAATGCATAAGTTATATGTTCGTTTTTCTTTTTGTTTCCTGTGTCAATATATTTAACATCAATCAATTGTACCTTAAAGCTCATATCTGTTAGAATATTATATAATTTGTAGCATAGAAATTCTTTCAAAATATATACTTTATAATATTTTGAATTGTTGCAATGCGTAACCATTTTTAGTTTATAATATTTTGATAATTCTTTTTTTACAACGTCTTTTTTTCTCCAGTTTAAACGTATTGGTGGTAAGCTACAATGTCTCCTTCGGAATTCACCACGGGCCTTTATTCTCACTTCTTTGTTAATTTCTGTTGAATCATTGATTTTGTATATCAACTGTGCCTTCTGGTACTTACCCTTATATTTTTCCTTCCTGAATTTTCTAAAATCAGATTTAAGGGTAAAGCTAAGAGGTTTTTCCCTTCCAAATAGGTTAAATTCTTTGGTAAGGGTATCAGTTAATACATACTCATCTGTTTGAGATGCGCCTATAACAGAAAAAAAAAGAATTGAGAGTAATAATAAAATGTGTTTCATTTGAGCCTGATTAAAATATTTTCAAAAAAACAACGCCTTTTTTACCTTTTCAAAATATATTTTCCCAATAGGAATATATTTATCATTAATTTCAAGTTGGCTTCCATATAAAGACTCAACTTTGTCAGTATTAACAATATATGATTTATGAATACGTATAAACAGATTTTTAGGCAGGGTCTCTTCCAGTTTTTTTAAAGATTCAAGAACAACTATTTTCTTTTCTATGGTGTAAAATGTTACGTATTCCTTTAATCCTTCAATATAAAGAATGTCCTTATGTTTTACTTTATATATTTTATGATTTGATTTTAGTTGGATGAAGTCTTCTGATTGTTTTCTATTGTCCTGGATAACTTTTGGGGCTGTAGCAGTTGCTAATAGTTTTATTTGCTCTAAAGCTTTATTTGTACCTTGCAAAAAACGCTCAAAAGAAATAGGCTTTAACATATAGTCTATTACATCCAGGGTGTAACCATCCAGGGCGTATTCTTTATAGGCAGTTGTAAAAATTACTAAAGGTTTTTTGTTTAATGTCTGTATAAACTCTATGCCCGTTAAATCTGGCATTTGTATATCAAGAAACATAAGGTCAATATTGCTTTTTTGTAAGCACTCCATCGCCTCCAATGCGCTTTTGCAGGATTTTTTTAGTTCGAGATAAGGGATTTTTGCGATATAGCTTTCCAATAAGCCCCGGGCTAATTGCTCATCATCAACAACCAAACAATTAATTACCATTTAATTCAAGAGTTAATTTTACAGAATATTCTTTTTCAGTTTTCATAACATTTAAATTATATCTGCCGGGATAAATTAATTCTAACCTTCTTTTCACATTTTCTAAACCAAGACCACCCTGTTTATCTTTAGCCGGTTCAATTTCAGGGATACTATTTTTGACTTCAAAATGCAACGTTTTACCAATTGTTTCTAGCTTTATATTAATCCACCCGTTGTTTAAATCTTCAATTTTACTGTGCTTAAAACTATTTTCAATATAGGAAATTAATAGCATTGGTGCAATTTTAAGTTTTGTATCAATATCAGCAAACTCAAAATGTACATTTGAAATTTCATCATCTTTAAGCAATTGAAGTGCAATATAACCTTTTATATAGTTTAATTCATGTTCTAACACTACATATTCTTCATTACAATCATAAATTACGTAGCGGAGCATTTCAGAAAGTCGGTGAACAGCATCGGGAGTTCTATCTGACTTCATTAGAGAAAGAGCGTAAATATTATTCAATGTATTAAACAAAAAGTGCGGATTTATTTGCCATTTTAATAGTTTAGATTCTGCTTCAAGCATTTGATTTTTAAGTAAGGAAGCTTCTTCTTCTTTTTCACGCTTTACCATCTCATTTCTGTATAAAGTACTGACCAGTAAAACCATTATAACAGAAAAAATATTTGTAATAAAACGCATACTAAAAAACCTTCGGTCATAAATTACGGGGTTATTTTCTCGCCAGGAAGATATTTTGTCAGTTAAGTCAGGGGGAAGGTTTTCAAGTCCTTTGAAAAAAACCTGGTTCTTTATATCGTCAATAAAAAGTATATCATCAATAAATTTGAAGGTGAAAATAATCATAATTATCACATTGATAATGATAATGTAATAGGATATTTTCCATTTTTTTTCTAAAACTTGAGGTAATAAAATTAATGAGTTTAGGTAAAAAATACCAGCATGTAATGGAACTATTATTGAAGCTCTCTTCAATGCGTTTATAAAACCTAAAACATCAGTAAAAAACCAGATCAACAGGAAAAAATAGCTTAGCCAAATTAAAATGTGAGTGGACCACTTTTTTTGAAATAAATTGATATTCATTAATTTCAGGTATTTAAGTATACAAATTTAGAGATAAAATATAAATCTAAGTCCATTTTTCATTAAGGAAAAATTATTTCAACCAAGTCAAGAAATTCTTCAACCAAGGATTAAAATTGATAACGATCCATTCTTCATTGAAGATTTTAGTGCATTTGTTGAATAATTTATCAGAAAATATGTGCTTGCTGTACATTTGGCCAAAATCAAGAAACAAAGTCTATGAACTTATCTAAAATAAGCATAACACTTCTTTTAATCATATTCGCACAACAAAGTTTTGCCCAAAAGGCGGGTGAAATATTGGTTACAAAAAGTTATTACGGAAAAACTCTAAGGAATGTTTTTGATGATTTAGCTTTAAGTTACAACATTGATATTGATTATTATAAAGAAGATATTCCGAGCGGCATTATACCGAGTAAAAATTTTCGAAATAAGCCTCTGGATGAGGTAATTCAACAATTGCTAAAAGGAAAGGATTTACACTATAAAATAATGGACTTGCAGGTTGTTATCCGAAAATCTGATAAACAAATAAAACTTGAAAGAAAGGTTTACCAACGAAAAAGTAATTTTACACTTTCAGGCACTGTGAAAGATAAAAAAAGTGGTGAATCTTTGCCTTTTGCACAAATCATGGTTAAAACAACAACAAATGGTACTGCTTCAAATGTTGACGGTTACTTTACATTATTCAAAGTTCCTTCGGATACATCAGTTCTTTTAGTGAGTTATACCGGATATAAAACAAAACAATTCTACCTAAGCCCAAAGTTAGTTAGTAAGGATTTACTTATTGAGCTGATACCCGAAACCAATCAAATTGAAGAAGTGACTGTGACAGCTGAAAGTGAAGAGCTAATGAAGGTTTATAACGACGTAAGCGTGGTTTCTATTTCAACCAAACAAATGAAAACACTTCCCAGTTTAGGTGGGCAGGATTTATTTCGTTCTTTTCAATTATTGCCAGGTGTGAGTGCCAGTAACGAATCATCTTCAGGCTTATATGTACGTGGAGGGACACCGGATCAAAACCTTGTTTTGTATGATGGTTTTACTGTTTATCACGTGGATCATCTGTTTGGAATGTTTAGTGCATTTAACCCAAATGCGGTCAAGGATGTGAAGCTGTATAAAGGTGGCTTTGAATCAAAATATGGTGGAAGGCTTTCCAGTGTAATGGAAATAACTGGTAAAGATGGCAATGAAAAGAATTTTAATATGGGTGCAGGGATCAGCTTTTTAAGTTTTGATGGATTTGCTGAAGTCCCTTTAGGTGAAAATGGCACTTTCCTGTTTACGGGACGTCGATCATTTCAAAGTTTTCTTTATAATGATATTTTCGATAGTTTTAATACAACCACGACAACTACAGAAGCACCACCTCAATCATTTGGTAAGGGTGGAGGCCGTTCTAAAGCGCAGAGCGAACCAAGTTCTTTCTTTTACGACTTAAATGCAAAAGCTACTTACAAATTCGACAAGGATATTTTTTCATTAAGTTTCTATAATGGCCAGGATGACCTGGATAATTCCAGTTCTACCAATGTTTCCCGTAGTGGAATGAGCATGAGCGGGGGTAGGAACGACCTAACTCAATGGGGTAATTGGGGTGCAAGTGGGAAATGGTCAAGGCGCTGGAATGAAACTTTTTATAGCAATGCCCTGGTTTCATATTCAAAATATTACAGTAAGCGGGATATGACACGGAATAACACCGTTTATCGTGATGGCGAAACTATTGAAATAAACAGGGGAATTATCGAAGATAATCAGCTACAGGATTATACTTTTAAAATGGATAATGAATGGAAAATTATGCAAAATAACCAACTTGAATTTGGTTTACAGTCCAGCTATTATGATATTGACTACCTGTTTACACGAAATGATACAATCGAAATTCAAAACAGGCACGATATAGCCTCATTATCCACCGTTTATGTGCAGGACAATATTCGTTTATTTAATAGTTTGACATTAACTCCAGGAATAAGGGTGTCTTATTATGATGTTACTGATGATTTCTATTTTGAACCAAGGGCTTCTATAAATTATGATTTGACAAAAAAAATAAAATTAAAAGGTTCGTGGGGGCAGTATTATCAATTTGCTAAACGGATTATACGAGACGATATGGAATCTGGTAGCAGGGATTTCTGGACATTGGGTAATGGTGAGGATATTCCTATTGGGTTTGCCACGCATTATATTGGTGGTCTGAGTTTTGAAAGCCATAATTACTTGTTTAGTGCCGAGGCGTATTATAAAGACCTTGAAGGATTGTCTGAGTATTCATTGCTATATGCACCCACATTTCAGCAGCAGGATGTTGATTATAATGAATTCTTTTATGAAGGAACAGGTGTAGCAAAAGGTGTTGAGCTTTTAGCCCAGAAAAAGTACGGGAAATATACCGGTTGGATAGGATATACGTTGGGTGAGGTAAAATATGATTTCCCAATATATGGCGATGAACCGTTTATGGCAAGTCATGATGTAACCCACGAGTTTAAGTTTGTGAATTCATATAAATGGAAAAACTGGGTGTTTTCAGGTACATGGATTTATGGAACAGGAAAACCATATACAGCACCAACAGGGGCTTACGATTTAACAATGGCAGATGGTTCTGTTAGCAGTTTTATTACGATTGGCGATAAAAACACATTTCGTTTACCGGATTATCATCGTTTAGATATTGCCGCAACTCTTGAATTTAAGTTTGGTGATCATGCAATTGGAAACCTGGGCTTTTCAGTTTTTAATTTGTACAACCGAACAAATACCTGGTATAAAACTTTTGAACTCGTAGATAGTGAGTTGATAGAAACAGATGTTAATTTGTTGGGGATTACACCCAATATTACTCTTTCTTTTAAATTAAGATAGATTTAAGACACTAAGGACACAGAGAAATACTAAGAATATACACAAAAGGTAAAAGCAAATTTTTTAATAAAAATATTTATGAAGAATATAGCAATCAGTATAATAATAACCTTAGGGTTTTCACTATTATTCATAGCTTGTGAACAAGAGAATATTATGAATATTGATACCGATATTCCTGTAGTTGAAGCATATTTAACCCCGGGTGAACCTATTAATCATGTAAGATTAACAAAACTAATCCCTTTTTTAACTGATGATATAGATTCTGTGGCAGAAAAAATTAATGATGCAGAAATTACTATTTTCAGTAGTGACGCACAATATAAACTGGTTCCTTTTCCTGATGGCAGAGGGTATTATTATCCTGATACTAATGTGCTTATTAAAGAAAATGAAACATATAGTATTGAATTTCAATATAAAGAAAAACTCGTTTCGGCAAGTACGACAACTCCTACGAAACCTATAAATTTAAATATATCACAAGAATTGTTTCTTATTGAACGTATGGTAGAAGGCAGTTACCCAAGCTTTACCAGTGAAACCTATGAAATAACCTGGGATAATGTGGATGGAAGTAATTATTATTTATCAATTGATTTAATGGAAACAGTAATTGATCCGGTAAGTTATATGATTACTGACACTGTTACACAAACGCTTAGTGCACCATCGGTTACCAATGTGTACAATATTCATTCAAGGTTATTGAGGTATTACGGTAAATACAGGGTGGTATTGTACAAAGTAAATGAAGAATATGCTAATCTGTATGAAAGTACAAGTACAAGCTCTCAAAGCCTAACTGATCCCTATTCAAATATTGAAAATGGTAAAGGGATTTTTACCTCTTTTAATACCGACACTTTATTTTTTGAGGTGAGGGAGTAGGACTACTAGATGTTTTAAAACACCCATGTTTCAATTTACCACATTGTTTCTTTATTCCTACACTCTTCATTATTAGTGATTTCTGCCAAATGCACCATGTTTTTTGTGAGCCGTTATTTTTGTAATAATTTTTTCTCTAACTTATTTCTCAAACTACCTTTGATCTCTACATTCCAAGGAAAGTCTGCAATATCTCCTTTGACATTAATTTTATCATTGCCAATAAATAAATTAGTGTAAATAAATTTTTTATCAATAATTGCATTTAGCCAAATTTGTTCTGGTGGATTCGATAATTGCCCTTCAAACTTAAAGTTGTTATTTTTTACTGTAGTACTATCAAAAACTTCATCAGTAGAGAGGTTCCTCAAGTAAAATTTAGTTCCATCTGGAAACCCACTTACTTGGCCAGAAATTGTAAACTTTTCCTCATTCTCTTGTTTTTCGTTACAAGCAATTATTGATGTTAAATGCAAATTGCTATAATTGTTTTTGATACTTTATTCATATTATTTTGTTTATTAGGTTTCTCGTAATGGCTCACAACGTTGGGCTAAATTTCTGAAAGGGATTTAAAAGTAAAGCCCTTTCCTTTATGAAAATTGCTAAATTTAAAAATTTGTTGTGATTCAGGTTAATGTATATTTATATTATTCCACTATATGGTCAATTTCATTAGATTCCTTTTCTTTATCATCAGATTTAATTTCTAAGAGTTTAGAAGTTATTCCCCAAACTTCATCAAAGATCTCTGTTACTTCCCTTTCACCATCTATAACAACTACATTATCTTTCTTTCCCTCTCTTTTAATGGCTTTTCTATAATTAAGCATTACTTGTTCCATTTTCTCTCTCGTTTCAAATAAGTCAAGAAATGTTCTTGACGAACTTAAACGTCTCATACTTTCATCAATAGATATATCAAAATAAAACACTATATCTGGTCTTAATAAATCAGCACAAGCTTTGTTTGCATTTATCACCCAATCCATAGACAACATAGGTACATGGTAGGCATATGAAGAATAGTAATACCTATCTGATATAACATGCTTACCTTTATTTAAATAATTCAACATGCCTGTTATTGGGTTTTGTATATGGTCTAACCTGTCTGCTAGAAACAAGGCTCCGATTGTTTTATCATCAGATATAATCCGTCTGTTAAGTATATTCTTAATAACCGAACCAATAGGGCTGTCAGTAGGTTCGAAAGTTTTATATACATT
This sequence comes from Bacteroidota bacterium, assembly GCA_039714415.1. Taxonomy (GTDB): domain Bacteria; phylum Bacteroidota; class Bacteroidia; order Bacteroidales; family NBLH01; genus NBLH01. The sequence continues at coordinate 2,454 of JBDLJL010000052.1, read as the reverse complement.
TCCAATTTGTGAATTGATTTTTTCAAAAAGCATATTACTGATTGTTGATTTTCCCGACCCATCAATTCCTTCAAATACTATAAATTTTGCTTTTTTCATTGAGCTAAGTTGTTTATTAAATTGGTGCTAACAGATTATAAATGAATTAAACCGGCAAACGTTGTTAATTGAATAAATTGTCAATCAGTACTCCTGTTTTTAACTTCATCACTGTTTTATTATTTATTTGAATTACATTGTGTAAAACTAATACTTTTTTATTAGTTGCTATTAAATTACTTAAACTTAATAGCTATATTTTAAATGTCCTAACTGTCCACAGGATTTTTTACTTTAATTAGTGGCTGTAGTATAAAATATTGTGGGTGCTCAATAGTCCGCAGATAACGCAGATGTTCGCAGATAATTCTATATTAAATCTGAGTTAATCTGATTAATCTGTGGATAAAATCTATAAACCCACAATATGTTATATCATAGCCTAATTAGTTTATGATTTGCAACATGCGTATATTTAAGTTTTTTTAAACTTACCCTGACTCCTTACCTGTTCATAATTCCCTAAAAATTGTTTATATCTATCACCCTACAGAGGTGCTCGATGTCCCTGATATTTTGTAACTTTTGTTGCAAATATTATCATTATGCAAGGTCGAAAAATATACCAGGAGAAACTTTTTACAAAGTTTAGGCTATCACAAAGGATTCCGAAGAATAATTTTTACCGAAGGTTAAAAAAAATACTAAAACTTAACTTTCTTTACGAAGAAACTAAAGATTATTATGCTCAAGTTGGGCAAAAAAGCATAGATCCTATTGTATTTTTTAAACTTTGCCTTGTTGGATATATTGAAAATATTACCAATGACAGACAGCTAATTGAATTTTGTAGTCTCCGTTTGGATATCCTTTATTTTTTAGGTTATGGAGTAGAAGAAAAATTACCCTGTCCTTTAACTATTAGCCGAACAAGAAATAAATTCCCATTAACTGTTTTTAATAACCTATTAGGTAAAGTTATTGAAGTTTTTTTAGAATCGGGTTTGGCTAAAAACAACAATCATGTTAATATTTCTTCTATATTAGAAGATAATGTTATAGGTGCATCTAATTGAATTATTAAACGGTATCATCATAATATTTAAAGTACTATTAAATTTGAATGTAAAAGGATATATAAATTAAACAAAAATATAAGTATGGAATCAACAGATAAATCAAAACCAATTTTAGTAACGGGAGCTTCCGGTTATTTAGCATCTTGGATTGTGAAACAATTATTAGATGATGGTTATATCGTGCATGGAACTGTGCGGAATAAAGGAAACGCTGAAAAATTTAAACACTTATTTGATTTATCAGAAAAAAGTTCCGGAAATTTTAAGGTTTTTGAGGCAGATCTACTTAAAAAAGGTAGTTACGAAGACGCAATGAAGGGTTGTGAAATTGTTATACATACAGCGTCACCATTTATTATTAGTAACATTAAAGATCCGGAAAAAGAGTTGCTTAAGCCTGCAAAAGAAGGAACAATTAACGTGTTGACACAAGCATCTAAAATTGAATCTGTAAAAAGAATTGTGCTAACGAGTAGTATTGTAGCTATTATGGGTGATTCTATTGATGCTCAAAACCTTGATAACCAAACGGTCAATGAGTCGCATTGGAATACCACAAGTTCAGCCAATCATCAGCCTTATCCATATTCAAAAACAATTGCAGAAAAGGAAGCCTGGAAAATGGCTGAACAACAGGAGCAATGGAAACTGGTGGTTATTAATCCGGGATTTATTATGGGGCCGTCATTGTTTAAAAATGGTAGCGGTACCAGTATTGAAATGATGAAAAATATGGGTGATGGTAAATTCAAAACTGGTGTAACCAAGCTTTGGTTTGGAATGGTAGATGTTCGAGATGTGGCAAGGGCACATATTCTGGCCGCCCTTAATACAGGAAGTAGTGGAAGACACATTATTGTAGCAGAGAATATTACTTTTTTAAATTGGGCAAATATTTTACGTAAGCATTTTGGTGATAAGTACCCGTTTCCAAAAAGTGAAATGCCTAAATTTTTAATCTGGTTAATTGGTCCATTATTTGGGTTAACACGCAAATATGTTTCAAAGAATGTGGGTTATAAATCCTTTTATGATAATTCTTATAGCAAATCAGATTTAGGATTAACATACAGACCTATAGAAGAAACAATAATTGACCATTTTCAACAACTAATTGATGATGGATTGGTATAATCTCGCAGCTTATGTAAACAGCAACCTGTTAGCCAGAGGATAATCTCAAACTGGAACTTAAATTTTTAAAAAATGAAGTTAAAAACGCCTGGCAATGACCGGGCTTTTTTTATGCCTTTCAATACAGGTTTACTAAGATATTGGTAGAGTAAAGCTAAACGTACTACCTTTTTCTGCCTGGCTTTTAACCATAAGACTATCG
>JBDLJL010000051.1:0-31129 GCA_039714415.1 Bacteroidota bacterium | reverse complement strand
TTCTTGGCTTTAATCCAAGCATGTAAGGGACTTTCACCCTCTGGAAAAAAAAACATCACCTATTATTAGTCTTTGGCAAAATAAATTTGCATTTTTAGAATTTATCCAGACCTTTAATAGGTGTGCACTGCTGCTCATGCAGGGCACACACAAAAGCTATAAAAATAGGCGAGATAGTAGTAATATCAAGGTTTGTAGCCAGTTTGAACTTTTTCGTAAGTTGAAATATTGTGCTTCGGAATCGCCTACATTTTCATAGCCAAACCGTTGTGCGTCATACTGGCTTACTGTTTTGAAATAACATTTATAGATTATGAATTCTACCATAATTATCACCTACAAAAAGGAAAAAATAAAAAGATTACTGATTTCAGTTATTGTTTTAATTGCTTTGTCAGGCTGTTTCTCAGAGGAGAAAGAGGACGTCCAATTTTCAATACACGGGACTCTTATGAAACTCCACATAAATGACATGTCTGATATTTATGCAGATATTTTAAACGATACTATGGAAAAGATTCAGATAGACACATTACAGAATAACGTGCTTTTTCGCTATCGAAAAGAAACGGAATTTTCACAATATAATTTATATATTGTTGTTCATGATAAAGATACACTCGGAGGAAAATATTTAAGCCTGATTTATCACAAACAAAGTGATTCCTTATTTTGTCAAACAAAAATGAAACTTTCGGACTACAGTATTCGACTTTTTTCTATTGAGGATAGCATTATTAAAGAAATTTCAAAAACTTTTGTCGATCCGAAAAATTATAAAGGATATGCTGAAATAATGAGACAAAAAACAAAAACTCAAATTGTTCCAACAGTATATCGAGACAGTGTTGTACTGGATTATGATAATCAAAAATTAGTTTACCGTTGGTTGGGAGATACCTATGGATTAATGATATCAGATTATCTAAATCGCTTTGAACAACCTAAAATTAGAACCACAGATGATGATTTTACTGCTTTTTATATACAATTTGTTCAGTTTGTATTCAATAAAGACACAGCAGATATAATCGCTCATACATATTTTCCTATCAGTGCAAAAGTTGATTATTTCGATAGAAATTATGAATTAAAGGATTCTTCCTTCACGATAAATGCTGACGAATTGCATAATTATTTTTGGGCATTAGAAGAGATTATTAATTATGATGAGAATTATCCAGACAAGTTATATATACCAAAGCTTAGCAGTTACTCAACCAACAAAATAGGCGATAAATCTATTTGCGAACAATCTTTGGCTTTTGAAATAGGAGCCCAGCTTGGTTTAGAAATAGTGCATTTCTATTTTGTAAAACTAGATGGCAAGTATAAATTAGCAGAGTATTACAGTTATTCGATCAATCATCCGGGTGAGTGAGTATGCACTAATATTCTGATGCCTTTAGGTATGGTATAGGAGTTTTAAAATGCTGAGGTATAAAATCAAGGAAGATTTTAAAAAAAATACGATAAAACACGCACGCACAACAGGAGCTAAAACATCAGGCTGACTATCTGCGTGTTGAGAATGCGAAGCATTGAGATACACCGCCAAATCTTGCGATTTGACGTTTAAAAGTACTATATTTACCAAATCAAAATATTTGGCTACCTGCGGATTTGAAAGTGTGTCTGGATAAGGCGCACAGCTGCATAGCTGGCCGTTAACACCTAATATCATGAAAAAAATCTACTTTATATTAATCCCGATATTTTTATTAGCATTTAAAAACAATGATAACCTAATAGGAAAATTTTTTAATCATTGCAGTTCATATAAAATTGAATACTACAATTTCAAAACAAATGGACGATTTGATTATTTTGCAGAATGTGATTACAAAATTTTTGGACAAGGTAACTATCAGATTAAAGGAGATTTATTGATTTTTGAGTATTTAGACTATAATTCAAAAGAGAAAGCTGCATATGATTTATTAGGATATAAAATCGAGACTCACTACTCAGATACGATTCATTTTTACATACGCGATTCGAAAAATCATAAATTCATAAATGGAGTTTCAATAAATTATAAAGATTCTCCAATTGGTTGTGTTACAGAATTAAATGGACAAGCAAAAATTGAAAGAGTTAACAAGGATTTGGTCATAAAAATGATTGGATATCATGACTTAATTATTGAAAGAAACGAGATTATAAATAATGGCACTTCAGGATTTAACGTATTCCTTCAAGATTATAGTTTAAATTTTCTGGAAAACTTTAATGACACAGTTCGTATAAAGACAGGAAGTTTAGATACGCTATTGATTGATGATTGTACATTTGTCAAAAATGTAAAATCAAATAAAATTATTATTTGTGAGTAAATACAGGTGCTAATAGACGGCTGACGGTCAGATGACCGCCAGTGCGCCTCTCACACCATCAGTATCCCGATGAAAAATCGGGACAAGCTGTATACGGCGGTTCACCGGACAAAAGGTAATTTGGGTTGTACCTCTGGCATAACCCTCCACCTCGTTACTGTTCATTTAATCGTTACCTTACACTCGGGTACCAAATGAAAATTTAACACTTGTTTAGATTAAAAATGAAGACAAGGCAAATCTTTATAGTTTTAATTATTCCATTAATTTTAGGTGGTTTGCTATACTTCCTTGATTCAATTTTTGATGGAATTCACCTTTGGATGCTCTTAATCTTTATTGCTCCCATTACTATTATTACAAATTTGACTCTATTAATTACAGACAAAGTATTCAAAAAGAAAAATGCTAGAATACTTGCCCCTTTTTCTGTAGGACTACTTTCCTGGGCTTGTGTGGCACTCTACTTAAACAGATCGGATCTTTTTGCTAAACCACTCTCAATAGCAGAGGAGATAAGTAAAGAAATTGACATCTATTACGAAAACCATGGAGTTTATCTGCAGACTTCTAGATCAGAAAAAATAATTCAAATGTTACCTCTTAACGGAAATGAAATTTATCCGGAATATTTTTCTTATCACCTTGATCAAAGCGGCAAATTTTATATAATCAAGACTTATTTAGACGAAACAATTTATTTGACTTATGACAGCAGAACAAAAGAAGAATTGATTATGGGAAGTTCTCCATGACCTTTAATCTGAAAAATAGAAACGCTGCCTAACATAATAGGATTTAAGGCTCAGTTGAGCCACAAAAAAAGCAGGGAAGATTAAATTACTTCCTGCTTTTTTTTATTTATGCGCCTAATTCTCTTTATCAAAAAATACCTGGTAATAATTTAACCCGCTTGATTGGTCAAAACCTTTTACAATTTTTTGGCGGTCGCCATGTATGTATATATGAAAGTTTTTATCCAGTTTTAAGACACTTTTAAACTGGGCCCGACTTTTTTTAAACGCCGTTTCAGAAATGCCGAAATTGTCCCTGATTTCCAAATCATTATCTTGAGTAACTTTTTCAGTATATTCCTGAAATGCTTGTATTACTTCATCGTTTTCAATAACCTTGTTTTCAAAATCATGAATGTCAAATTCTTTATTATCTTTAAAATAATCAGCAGATTTGTTTAACATGTCAATCTGATCCGCTTTTTCAACACCATTTTCGCCATTAAACACATCCTTAACAAAGCCTTTACAAATTCCAATATAGTTCTTTGTTTGATAGTAATCATCTTTTCGTAGTTCCAGCCCCAAAAAATCGTCTTTCCAATAGTGTGCTTCTTTTGATTTACCTGAAACATCCACTATACTCACCTTATACCCATCCTCTTTCTCTGTATTAAAAATAATACAGGCTTTGTCAATTTTATTAATATTTACACCCTTGTCATGTGTAACATTCATGTTTTCATCCTGTGGGAATACTTTTAAGAAGGGCTGTTTGGTTTCTGATTTAAAAATACCAATAGCATCAACCAACTCATCATCTACAATACAGTTTCTAAAAATCGAAATATAAAGTTCTCCCGGTTTAATATTCGGATGATAGGATTGTTCAAACAAATGGTTTGCAATTTTTTTTGATTCCTCAATTAATGAATCGGGCTGATCAAAAAGATTAGTGGCAAATTGAAAAATTTTATTGTCCTCAAGCGGTTCTCCGGTAAACTGATAAAATATCTTGTCCTTAAAAGAGTTAAAAAAGTAACTTACCAAAACAGCTTTTAAATCCTCATCAACACCAATTTCCTGCTCAGAAAAAAAAACTGATTCGTTTTCATTTTTGTTCCCTATATGATGAACTATTAATTTTTCTAATTCTGATTCGTCAAAATAAAACATATCTACAATTAATAATTATAAAAAAAGGGGTCTAATGATGTTAAAAAACAGCATCACACCCCATTTATCCAATTAGAGTTTTAATTCGGACACACACCTTTTCCATTAAAAACAAGCAAATTGTCTAATTGTTATAGGTTTGCTGTAAATTTCCGAATCAATAATTAATAAAAAACCTTTTGAGTAATAAGAAAAGAACTATCTGTTAAAATTTTTCCTATTATCATCACTTTTTTCTCTGGCCTGGTTTACTTTCATGTTTCTGCCTTTTAGATCGGCATCGTTTAGTTCTTCAATAGCCTTTTGGCCATCTTCGTCATTTGGCATTTCAATAAAACCGAAACCTTTGCTCCTACCGGAAAATTTATCAGTAATAATTTTTACACTTGCTACTTCACCGTATTCTGCAAAAACTTCTTTTAAATCATCTTCACTTATTCCATAATGAAGATTACCTACATAAATATTCATAATAAAAAATAAAAAAAATTAATAATGGTATCAAAGGTAAGTAAAATTTTAAATACATAGGTCAAAGGAGCTTTTTTTTGGTGAAAAAATGCAAAACTACAGCTTAATTTCGTCAAAATTATGACCAAAAACACCCATTACTTTAGCTACTGAGATAAATGCTTTTTCATCTGTTTCTTTTGAAATAGCCAGGATACGTTGTTTATCTTGTTTGCGGGCAATTACCATAACTACATCTACCTCTTCTTTACTATACCATCCGTAGCCCTTTAAGCAAGTAACACCTCTTTCAACTTCTGTTGATATCCTTTCGGCAATTATTTTGCTAAAGCGTGAGTAAATCATAATTTGGAAAGACTGCCTCGAACCATTTAAAATTAAATCAACGCTATAAGCAGTTACAGCCATTGTAACATATCCATAAACAATTTTTTCAATTGAATGAAATAAAAACCAGGATGATGCAATTACTACTAGGTTAATATAAAGGAAAACCCTTCCCGGACTAATATTTCGATACTTAATAATTATCAAGGCAATAATATCGGTTCCACCAGCATTTCCACCATGAGAAAAAGCAATACCCACACCTACTCCACTAAGTCCACCTCCAATTAGGGCAGCCATAAATTCATCATTTACAAGGGGTTGGCTTATCAGCCCCTGTAACACAATAAAAAATATAGAGCTAATGATAATCCCGTAAATGGTATTAATACCAAAACGTGCCCCTAATATACGCATGGCAATAATTACCAAAACAATATTAACCAAGAAGGTAGTATAACCAACCGGAAACCCTGTTGAAAAGTATATTAAACTGCCCAAGCCACTAATTCCACCTCCAATTATTTCTGATGGAATCAAGAAAGCTGTCCAGCCGAAAGCAAAAATAAATAACCCCGTTGTAATATATAGGTACGGTTTAATGAAATTAACAACTGCTGCCATATCCATTTTTTTTAGATAAAATTTAAAATGTTTGCAAAGCTAGCAATCTAATTAAATAAATTAATAGTAAAAGGCTCGTTTTTATATTTTTTCAGATAATTTTGCAAAATGTCCTTAATTCTAAATATTGAAACAGCAACCGAAGTTTGCTCAGTTTGCTTTGCGAAAGATGGTGAAGTAATTGCCATTAGAGAAAGCTTTGAGGGGAAAACACATGCAAAACTACTTACGGTTTTTATTGAAGAACTTTTAAAAGAAAACAATTTAAAAATAAATGATTTTCATGCTATTGCAGTAAGTATGGGGCCGGGTTCATATACGGGTTTGCGCATTGGTGTTTCTACTGCTAAAGGTTTGGCTTATGCTGCTAATATTCCCTTAATTGCAGTAAACACCCTGCAAAGTATTGCGCTTGGCCTAAGTATTCAAAAAGAGGTTTTGATTGAAAGCAATGCATGGATTTGCCCAATGATTGATGCCCGAAGAATGGAAGTTTATACTGCTTTTTTTAACATGAAAAATGAGACAGAATCAGAAATTTCCGCTGATATTATTGATGAAAAATCATATATAGATGTGCTAAATGAGCGACAAGTTGTATTTTGCGGAAATGGTTCGGCAAAATGTAAAAATAGCATCACTCATAAAAATGCATTATTTATTGATAATATTGAATGTAGTGCCCGCTATATGGCATCCCTTGCGGAACAAGCTTTTTTAAAGTCTGATTTTGTTGATGTTGCCTATTTTGAACCTTTTTACCTAAAAGACTTTGTGGCGACTATTCCTCGTAAAAATATTTTCAAATAGTTTTTGCAAGAAAATGTCAAATTACTCACTCGTATTTATTAATTTATAAGGTGTTCGTGAGCTAAAGGTTCTTCGTTATATTCACAATGAGAATACTCATTTACATCAGTAAACTGTGCTTTTCATTGCTTCGCAAGCCTCGAACTTTACATTTTATTATCAAAAACAAGAGTTTTCTTACTGACTAAATAGGAAATTTTAAAAGACAGAAGCAATTTTACTTCAGACATTAAGCTTCCAACTTGTTTGACCATTAGGACGTTTTAAATTAATCAGGTAAGAATGTTAAAGTTGACACTGAAATTTACCCTTCAGTTTTTTTAAGTCTCTTGATTATTCTTTTATCGTGCCTAAAAACTAAACGCTCGCCCCCATCATAAGTTTGTGCCCAATAAAAATAACTATTTACATCAACTTTATAATGATCAAACATTTCTTTGGGTTTTTCTTTTTTTTGAAGTTTCTCAATAATCCTATTTACCACATTTAGCTCTTCAAACTTTTCCTGTCTCAAAAGCTCTTTATGATAACGGATAAATAGTTCAACTGAAAAATTTCTTCGCATAGAATATTTATAAATTGCAAAAATTATTGCAACTATTATCCCTATAATAATAATTGCAAAAATTACCCCTATAGTAATTCCAATTCCCAAACCTATACCTCTTACCATCACAAATTTCTTGTTGCAAAATAATTACAAAAGTAAAACTTTAATTAAACATACGAAATAACTAAAACTGGCTAAACTTTATTTTGTGATGCATGAAAAATTTCAGCACCTAAAAATAAAGTTTAGCCCTAAAACGCTTCAATATTAATTTTGGCTTCTTCAATAATGCTCTCAAATTCTGATAGTTTGCTAATTTTATCTAAACATCTTTCATTCTCAATTCTAACAATATCAAAAAAACCAAACTCTACAGCCTTCTTAAGACTCTCTATGGCTTCTTTTTCCATATTTCTATTTGCAAACACACAGGCTTCAAAAAAATGACGATCGGGATTGTCAGGCTCAACTTTTTTATAGATTCTAAGGTATTCAACAGTCATTTTTAGATCATTGTTTTTCAAAGCACCCTCAGAAAAAATATATGATAACATACTCATATAATTCAACAAGCGCTTTGCCCTGTTCCTGTTCTGTACATTTTTAGCTTGAATTTCAGATTTTTGCACATGAATTTCACTCAATAATTGCTTAAACGACTGTTGCTTAAACATGTTTATATATTGCTGTTGTTTTTCAATTTCAGATTTCACTAATGTTTCTATTAAATTTTCCTGATTTTTTATATCCGGGTTTTTTAAAAGGACTTCATAGCTTTTTTGATATTCAGTAATATCGTATAAACCATCAAGTGTGGATAAAAACTGTTCATATAGCTTTTTTGCATCATAAACTTTCCCATTAAGAACTAAAACATTAATTGAATCGGCCATATGTTGGCTGTAATTACGTATTAAATTATCATTTACCGGAATATCACCGCGCTTCATGGACTGTATTTCGAACCATTTGACGGTTGTTCTTAATATTTTTTCATCAGGCCAAACATGCCCATTTTTGGTAATTGTAAGCAAATGGGGAAATCCTAGTTCTTTCATCTGTTTATCCAATGTTCTTAATTCCAGAAAATTAAAATCCTCAACACCAACAATTGCTACGAAATCAAATTTGTGTGAAACTTCCTGGCCAACTTTTGGCAAACCACCGGCAATAGCGATAACCCCAGCAACTCCACCCTTATAAATGGCTACTGAAGACGCTACCCTGGCCCCACCGGAAAACCCGGCTGTATAAACACGTTTTTTGTCAATATTAAAGCGGTAAAAAATATCATCAAACAGGGCATTGATCGTACTATTAATTGATTTCAATCCATTTTTTGCATTATTTGAAGCAACAATAATATATCCAAATTCATCAGCTGTTTTTTGAAATTTATGAACAGCCATTTTACCACGTGCATGAGCATCAAACACAACAATTATTGGAGATGGCGCCTGAGATTTGTAAGAAACAGGGAAATAGGCTGCATAACTTTGGGTTTGGTCAGTTCTGCAATCAATCTTATAAACAAATTCACCGGGTTTATTTACTTTGGCTATTTGTGTACTTTGTTCATTGGTTTCATTTTCAGCGTTATTGTTGCAAGCTATCTGACTGAAAACCAAAAACATCATTGTTATATAAAATGTAATTAATTTTTTTATTTCCATATATATTATAAATTTCTGGCATTTACCAAATTAGCCCCAATAATTCAAGATGATGAATATAATATTTCGGATATTTTTTTTAAGGTCTAACACTTGTAGCATTTTGTAAAACAGTCTACTGATTCTTTTTTAAACTCTCCTCCCATTTCCATGAAGAAAGCATCATTTCATCGAGGTTTTTTTCTGTTTTCCAGCCTAATTCTTCATTAGCAAATTTTGTATCGGAATATACTTTTATTATATCACCCTCCCGTCTGCCAACAACCTTATAATTTAATTTTTGATTGCTCACTTTTTCAAACGATTTGATGACTTCCAATACAGAATTGCCAGTGCCTGTACCCAAATTAAATATTTCAAAGTTCGATTTGTTTTTAGCCTGTAATAAACGTTCCGTAGCTACAACATGGGCCTTTGCTAAGTCTACTACGTGAATATAATCCCTTATACAGGTTCCATCTGGTGTATCATAATCATCACCAAAAACACTTAGTTCTTTTCGGATACCTATAGCTGTTTGGGTGATAAAAGGGACAAGATTAGCAGGAACCCCAAGCGGTAATTCGCCAATGGCAGCAGATTCATGTGCCCCAACCGGATTAAAATAACGCAAAGCTATTGATTTTAAACCAGGGCTTACTTTCATGTAATCGCGAATAATTTCCTCGGCAATTTGTTTCGTATTCCCATAAGGTGATGTAGCAGGTTTAACAGGTGAGCTTTCTTTGACAGGTAGTTCTTCCGGCTCGCCATAAACGGTACATGATGATGAAAACACAAACGATTTAGTATCGTATTTCTGCATCATTTCAAGCAAGTTCATTAAAGATACCATGTTGTTTTGGTAATACATTAATGGTTTTTCAACTGACTCGCCCACAGCTTTATATGCAGCAAAATGGATAATTGCTTCAATATTAGGATGGCTTTTAAAAAAATCATCCAATTTTGATTTGTCCATTAGGTCAAATTCGGCAAATTCCGGTTTTATTCCGGTAATTTTTTTAATCCCGTCAAGACTGTCAATTTTTGAATTTGATAAGTTATCAATAATTACTACATCATAACCTGCTTCAATAAATTCTACGGCAGTATGTGATCCAATATATCCGGTTCCTCCAGTAATTAGTACTTGTTTTTTCATATATCTATTTCTTAATTATTTCAATTTGTCAGATGGAACCACATAATTAAAATAATCATTGTCCTGTGTGCTTAATGATTATTTTAATCATGCTTGTTCCATTTAGGAATATTTTTTTGTATTAATTAGCTGTTAGCCAATCATTAAATTTGACAATAAAATTTAAGGTTTGTTACTTGTCACAGGGTTGCTGGTAATTTAAATGAAATAAATTATCATAAATTTTATTCTCGAATTAGCTGCTATGTTCAAATCCTAATGTGTACAGGTTTTCCAATTCTAATTTCAAAATTCTAGCTGCTAAATTAAAACAACCCATGTATTTCCGCATCAATACGGTCAATTACATGACTTAAATCTTTTGGATTGTCCTGAAATTCTAAATTATTCACATCAACAATAAGTAATTTTCCTAGATCATAGCTGGTAATCCATGCTTCATAACGTTCGTTCAAACGTGTTAAATAATCAAGGCGGATACTGTTTTCATAATCCCTTCCACGTTTTTGTATCTGGTTTACCAATGTCGGAACCGAAGCACGTAAATAAATGAGTAAATCAGGTGGTTCTACCAATGAGGTCATTAACTTAAAAAGCGAAAAATAATTATCAAAGTCACGGGAAGTCATTAAGCCCATAGCATGTAAGTTGGGGGCAAAAATATGAGCATCTTCATAAATGGTCCGATCCTGGATAACCGTTTTCCCGGATTTTCGAATTTCTAAAACCTGATTAAAACGACTGTTTAAAAAATAAACCTGTAAATTAAATGACCAACGCTGCATGTCATCATAAAAGTCATTCAAATACGGGTTATCATCAACATCTTCATAATGGGCATCCCACTTATAATGATTAGCCAACAAGCTTGTAAGGGTAGTTTTTCCTGATCCAATATTTCCGGCGACGGCTATATGCATAATTTTATTATTAACGGATATAGATTAACTGGCGAAATTACTTATTTTTTGAGTATGGCACAAAGGAATCTGTGCTTTAATTTACATCTAAAACATCTTTTCCAACTCATCCATGTTTAATATTCTAACTATTAATTTTCCTGATGGTGAAAAATTTGGAATATTGCAGGTAAAAAGGGCATCTATCAGTTCACGCATTTCAACAGAAGTTAGTTTTACATGGTAATCAATAGCTGCAGCCTTTGCCATGGCAAATGCCATTTTCTCTTTAGCATCCTTTTCTATATCTCCTTCCGTATTTTTGTAATTCTCAAGGAACTGCTCAATAATTACGGTCGGATCCATATTTTCAAAAAAAGCAGGGCTGGCATTTATTACAAAAGTGTTTTTTCCAAAGTTCTGAATATCATAACCAATTAATTGTAACTGTTCCTTTATTTCATTTAAAGCAGCTGCGTTTTCAGGGTCTAAATTTAAGGTTGTAGGGAACAAACTAATCTGTGAAACAGCTTGTTGATCCTCAAGAACTGATAGAAACTGCTCATATAAAATACGCTCATGTGCCCTTTTTTTATTGATCAGCATTAAACCCGATTTTACAGGTGTAACTATGTATTTTCCTTTAAGATGAAAAATATTACTTGTTTGTTGACTATCGTTGAAACCAAAACGGTTATCGGTATTAAATAACTTCTTTTGTTCTGCTCCCTCATTTTCTATACCCTGGTAAAGCGATTCCCAATTCTCAGGCGTCTCTTGTTTTTTATAATTACCTGTTGAATACTGATTATTTGATTCTTTTTCTGTTTCAAATGGGTTATAATTTGGGTTTATACCTATCTGCGGGGAATTAAACTCATCCTTTCTGTTTAAAACAGGAATATCTATGGCTCCTTCCTGATCAAAATCAATTGAAGGGATAATATTAAATTTACCCAAGGCTTCTTTTACTGAAGCCCTTACCATCTGAAAAACCGCAGGGGAATCTTCAAACTTAATTTCTGTTTTTGTGGGATGAATATTTATATCAATCTTATCAGGATCAATATCAAAATATAAAAAGTATGCTGGTTGTGTATTTGGTGGAATAAGGTTTTCATAAGCCAGAGTTACCGCCTTGTGAAAATAGGCATGGCGCATAAACCTCTTATTTACAAAAAAGAATTGGTTTGTTGATTTCTTCTTGGCCAGTTCCGGTTTTCCAATATAACCTTTTATTTTCACCAGACTGGTTTCCACATCCACAGGTACCAGGTTTTGGCCAATATTATTACCAAAAACATGCAAAATGCGTTGTTGATGGTTCGAAACTGGTAAATTATAAATTTCACTATCATTATGTTTCAAACTAAACGCAATTTCCGGGTAACATAATACAATTCGTTGGAATTGAACAAGAATATGTCTTAATTCCGTATTATCTGATTTTAAAAATCTTCGCCTTGCCGGGATATTAAAAAAAAGGTTTTTAGCAATAAAATTACTTCCTTGTGGACAGGAAATGAACTCCTGGGCTTCAATTTCAGAACCACTGATTATTATGTGTGTGCCTAGTTCTTCATCTTCAGGCCTGGTTTTTAGTTCTACCTGGGCAACAGCCGCTATCGAGGCGAGGGCTTCACCTCGAAAACCCATTGTTCGTATTGAAAAAAGATCCTCGGCCTTTTTTATTTTTGAAGTTGCATGGCGTTCAAAAGCAAGTCTGGCATCACTCTGCGACATGCCTGCACCATCATCTATAACCTGTACGAGAGTCCGTCCCGCACCCTTAATTATTAATTGTATTCTTTTGGCACCAGCATCAATAGCATTTTCAACCAATTCCTTCACTACTGAGGCTGGGCGCTGTATTACTTCACCTGCTGCAATTTGGTTTGCAACAGAATCCGGCAATAATTGAATGATGTCTGTCATTAAGTTGGTGCTAAAGTTAAATCTTTTCCCTATTTTCCAGTCGGTGAATTTAAATTGGAGTTTTCCGCCTTTGAATTGGCATTTTTTGATGCGGGTTTCTGGTTACAAGTTACACCCGACTCCTTAACATGTAACCTGCAACTTGTATATTTAATATAATTAAATTCTCCTATGATCATCAGTTTATTCTTTATTGATGACACTTAACAACCAAATTACATGAAAAACAAATAATAAGCAATAAATCCAAGAATTACAGCAATAATAATCATTCTATAACTGGATTTATTCCGCTCTTTTTGAAGGGAAGGGCGACGTTTCATATAATGCTTCATCTGCCCTTTAATATTGGGTACATAAATACCTTTCTCATTTACAGCACCGGTAACACCCGCATCTCGTTTTGCCCTCTCCACACGCTCTTCAAACTCTTCTTTCTCTGCATCGTAATACCTCGTTTTAAAATTAAACTTTTTATGCTGAGGCAATTTAAATAGTGATGGTAAAGCCATTTTCTTTTTTTTATCGTTTATCTTATTCGGGATATTTTCACTCAACGTCTTTCAATAAAATCAGATCTACTTGTTTACATTTTATTTTTTTCTCACCAATCAGCTATAGTTTCTTTGTTCTTGACACTAGTTGTTTTAGTCAACTAGTTATTACTCAGCACTGAGGAACCAGTCGCAAGTAACCAGCACCTATCCATTATGGTCAGAAAATTTACATCAAATGAAATAGACCCTTCATCGAACTCCATTTTCGCTACAAAGATACCGTTTTTTTCAATATTTATGAATTTCTCATTTTATCAGTTTTGTGAAATGCAGTTGTTGAAGTTTTCTTATAACCACTACTTACAAGATATACCCCGGTAAAAACTAATAATGTGGCTATTATTTTAACTGTACTTAAACTGTCTTTTTGTAAAATTATAGCTACAAGGGAGGCGATAACTGGCTGAGAGTAAATATAAATACTAACGGTAGAGGCATTTACGTATTGTAAACCAAAAACATTTAAAAGAAAAGCTAGAAAAGTGGTAGCGATTAGCACGTAGGAAATAGCCAACCAAATTGAAAATGGAATATTTTGCCAGTCAACACTTATGAGTTCTTCATATCCGACAGGGAAAATAATAAGAAAGCCAAAAGAAAAAGCCCATTTTAATACGGTAACAGGCCTGTATTTCATCATCAGGTTTTTTACGATAACCAGGTATATGCCATAGCTCAAGGCATTAAGGAATATTAAAACATTACCGGTAAAATTATCCGAGTTAAAATCAAGACTACCCTTGCTCATTATAATCAGTAAAATAGCACCTGTTGCCCCAATAACAATCCCCCAAATTTTTCGAAAACTGATCAATTCACCAATAACAATGGCAGAGATTAAAAGAACCAAAACAGGATTGACTGTCATAATAATTGCTGCGTCAATAGGGGATGTAAGGTTTAATCCTTTTAGAAACATCAATTGGTTTAGGGCTACTCCAAATAATGCGGCTAATAATAATGTCTTGAAGTCTTTTTTGTCAATTTTTTCCTTTTTATGAATGAAGCTCAGCAACCAGAATAAAACTATTGCCGCTATCCCTCTACAAACAGTTAATCCAAAAGGCTTTATATAGTCAGGCATAATTTCTTTAGCAATTGAATAATTCAAGCCATAAATTATGTTTGCTAAAATAATTGCAATATGCGCAGAAACTAATTTATTCATTATTAAAATAATTGAGCACAACAAAGGTGTTAATCTTTTTAGGAATTAATGATTATTATTCTTTCTTTTCGCTAAATTTGCAACCTTTAATAAAATTTGGAGGTAGAATTGGTTAAAGAAACCAAATATAAGGATAACACACAGAATATTGCAACGCAAATTAGTCCAAGGAAAATGATCTGGCCAGTTTTAATTGGTTTGGGTGTTGTTGCTTATTTGCTTTATAACAATTTCGACGTTGAAGCTTTTGATGTTGTAAATTTTACCTGGAACTCATTTTTTTGGCTGTTCGTGGCAATTCTGTTGATGCTTTTCAGGGATATTGGCTACATCATAAGAATAAGAATTTTAACAGATTATGAATTTAGCTGGGTTCAGGCTATAAGAGTCATATTACTTTGGGAGTTCACCTCAGCTATTACACCCTCTGCAGTTGGCGGTACAGGCTTAGCTGTTATCTATGTTAATAAAGAAGGTATTAGTATTGGACGAAGTACGGCTGTTGTTATGGCTACATCGTTTCTTGATGAATTGTATTTTATCATTATGTTCCCACTACTTCTTTTGCTGATAAATGTAGAAAACCTGTTTACTGTTGGAGGCTTGGAATCCTATTCCCGTGAATTTCTAATTATGGCTGTTGCTGGATATTCCTTTAAATTTGTCTATACTGCTTTTATTAGTTATGGTTTGTTTAAAAACCCCCGTGTGATAAAAAAATTCCTGTTTAACCTTTTTAGTATCTGGTTTTTGCGAAAATGGCGCTACTCGGCTACACAGGCAGGTAATGAAATTATTGACAGTTCTAAAGAACTTAAAAAGAAACCCTTTTCTTTTTGGTTAAAAGCTTTTGGGGCAACTATTTTTTCATGGACTTCGCGCTATTGGGTGGTTAATGCAATGTTTGTGGCCTTTTTTGTGGTTGATAAGCATGCTTTACTCTATGCTCGGCAACTGGTTATGTGGATTATGATGCTGGTAAGCCCAACACCAGGCGGAAGTGGGTTTACTGAATTTGTTTTTTCAGAATATCTTGGTGATTTCCTACCCCAGGCAGCAGGCATAACTATTTTAATGGCCACTTTGTGGCGTTTAATTACTTATTATCCGTATTTAATGGTTGGAGCTATTATTGTCCCGGGCTGGGTAAAGAAAAAATTTGGAAAAAAATAAATTAGACTGCAGAGACACACAGGCGCAATGAAACCCTTGTGGAGGAATTTTATAGAGAAATAGAATCGCTTCACAAAAGGAAGAAATTGAAATTCAGCAATTTAGCTAATTTTTATTGGATAAAATTAGTTAGACTTTGCGTCTTAGTGCCTTTGCGGTGAACAAACATCTTATACTAATGAACTATTACTACATAACAGGTACCAGCAGGGGAATTGGGAAAGCATTAGCCATACTGCTTTTACTAGAAGACAATAACTACGTTATCGGGTTATCCAGGACTAACACTATTGAGCACGAAAGATATGAACATCTTAATTTTGACCTCTCAAATTTAGAACAAGTTGAAAACTACAACTTTATAGATATCTTAGATGCTGAAAAAGTTGTTTTGATCAATAATGCGGGTATGATTGGCGATATAAAAAATACAGGGAATATTGATAATCAATTCATTCATAAAACTTTTATGGTTAATACCATCAGCCCTGCTATTTTAATGAATAATTTTCTCAAAGCCTATGGTAGTTTGGAAATTGAAAAAAATATTATCAATATTAGTTCAGGTGCAGGCAGACACCCCATTGAATCATGGAGTTCTTATTGTGCATCAAAATCAGCTTTAGATATGTTTAGCACTGTAGTTAATAAAGAACAATACCTGATTAATAAATCAAATCCTGTAAAAGTTTTTTCAATTGCACCTGGAATTGTTGATACACAAATGCAAGATAAAATTAGAGAAGCAGACAAAGCTGATTTCAGTAAAGTTGATACATTTGTGAATTATAAGAATAACAATCAGCTTGATGCACCAACCAAAACAGCAGATTTATTGATAAAAATAATTCAAAACCCACAAAAATATAAAGAGGTTTTATTGGATGTTAGGGATGTACTGTAACACAGTCCTCTTAGCTGTTTAGTGTTAGAAATCCTAGTCTGAACAAGCCAGAAAAGTTTATCTTATTTTGGTAGATCCTTATTAATAAAAATTTATTGTTACGAGTTACAGGTTGGCACCTAACTTGCAACTTGTAACCCGCAACGGTTAATACGCCAATTCCAATTTATTAAGAAAGCATCTAACAAGCTGATTCCCAAAATTGGCTCAGTATTTCTGAATATACAACACAGCTCAAAGAGCTGTACTACTACATTATCTTATAATCAATTTCTGGTTTTCTTTCCAGGTATTGTACTAAATCCTGGGTAATTTGAACCCGGTGGGTACGTGAAAACATTTGCACCCAAACTTTTGTTGCCGGTTCATAAATTAAGAATTTTAACATAATATTACCCTTATGATCTTCAGCTAATGATTGAACCTCTCCAATAAGGTCATCGGTAAGATTTTCAACCGGGATTTTTATGGCCAGACTGTTAAATGCCTTATCCTTAATTTCTGACAGCATCTCAATTTGCGAAATATTAAACTCCAGTTCATTTTCTGCTTTATTGAAACGATGTTGTACTTTCCCACGAAGAGCCAAATAATATCCTTCAGTAAAAAACTTTTTAAAATCAAGATACTGGTTACCAAATAGCACCAATCTGTATGAATCACTATAGTCTTCAATAGAAATACTGCCAAAAGGTTTGCCATTCTTGGTGGTTCTATGCTCAACTTTGGTAACGACACCCGCTACTTTTAAATCCCTGCCTTTTAAAGCAGTCAGGTCGCTAAATTGCGACAGCTTTGCATTGCACCAGGTTTCAATTTCAAGTTTATAATCATCAAGAGGGTGAGCTGACAAATAAACTCCTATTAGTTCCTTTTCTCGGTTCAATCGATCAATTTTATCCCATTCGTCTGCAACAGGTATTTCCGGTTTTTTCTTTTCAATTACTGTTTCTCCACCAAAAAGAGATGCCTGGGGCATTGCTGCTTCATTTTGAACCCTGTTGCCATACTTTATTAACTCCTCCACAAAAAGTCCATTACCGTTTGCCGATGCAAAGTACTGACTTCTTCTTATATCACCTAAACCATCAAAAGCTCCTGAAACGGCCAGTCCTTCCAGGTTTCTTTTATTTACCGTACGTAAGTTTACCCGCTCAACAAAATCATAAATATCTTTATACTCACCTTCTTCCCTTGTCTCAATTATTTGATCAACAGCTGCTTCACCAACACCCTTAATAGCAGCCATGCCAAAACGAAGGGCTCCATTCTTATTTACATTAAAACGGGCAAAACTTTCATTTACATCAGGTCCCAAAATATCCAAGCCCATTCTTTTACACTCATCCATAAAAATACCAACCTTATCTGTATTTGAAAGGTTACGGCTTAAAACGGCTGCCATAAATTCTGCCGGATAATGTGCCTTTAAATAAGCCGTTTGGTAAGCTAAATATGCATAACAGGTAGAATGGGATTTATTAAAAGCATACTGTGCAAATGCTTCCCAGTCTTTCCATATTTTCTCAATAACTTTTAGGTCATGACCTTTTTCGCTGGCACCTTTAACGAATAAACTTTTTAGTTCATCCATCATAGCCTTTATTTTTTTTCCCATTGCTTTCCGCAATGAATCAGCCTGGCCTTTGGTAAAACCAGCAAGTTTTTGCGAAAGTAACATCACCTGTTCCTGGTAAACAGTGATACCATATGTTTCTTTCAGGTGCTCTTCCATCTCCGGCAAATCATAAGCAATCTTTTCGCGTCCGTGTTTCCGGTTAATAAAGCTGGGGATATACTCCATAGGACCCGGCCGATAAAGGGCATTCATAGCAATTAAATCACCAAAACGGTTCGGCTTCAATCCTTTTAGATGTTTTTTCATCCCATCAGACTCAAACTGGAATATCGCAGTGGTTTCACCATGGGCAAAAAGTTCAAAAGTTTTTTTGTCGTCTAACGGGATATTTTCTATATCAACATCAATATTTCTAGAGATTTTAACGTTTTCAACGGCATCTTTAATAATTGAAAGTGTTTTTAAGCCCAGAAAATCCATTTTTAGCATCCCAACAGACTCTACATGCTTTCCATCATACTGGGTAACATAAAGATTTGAGTCTTTAGCAACACTTAACGGGAGGTAATTTTCCAAATCGTCTTTACCTATTATAATCCCACAGGCATGTACACCAGTATGCCGCACCGAACCTTCCAGCGTTCCGGCAAATTTAAGGGTTTTTTGAACTAAATCAGTTCCCTTATCACGTTCTTTTACTAATTCAGGAACCTCTTTATATGCTTTGGTGAGTGTGGTCCCCGGTTTGTCAGGCACAAGTTTTGCTATACGATCGGCATCATGTAATGGTAATTTTTGAACACGGGCAACATCCCTAATGGCCATTTTTGCTGCCATGGTACCGAAGGTAATGATGGCTGCCACACGTTTTTCCCCATATTTTTCAACTACCCAATCTAAAATACGAGCCCTTCCATCCTCATCAAAATCAATATCGATATCAGGCATTGAAATACGATCGGGGTTTAAGAATCGCTCAAAAAGAAGATTATATTCTATTGGATCTATATTGGTTATTTTCAAGCAATATGCAACAACTGAACCTGCAGCAGAACCCCTTCCGGGCCCAACCGAAACACCAATTTCACGTGCTGCTTTTAAGAAATCCCAGGTAATTAAAAAATATCCCGGGAAGCCCATTTTTTTTATCGTGTTTAACTCAAAATCAAGCCTTTCCTTAATCTCATCGGTAATTTCACCATATCTTTCTTTGGCTCCCTCATAGCTTAGATGGTACAAATAATCATCCTCATTATTAAACCCATCCGGTAAGTGAAAATCAGGCATAATAGGTGCCGTATTTAGCTCATACTCTTCAACCTTATCAGCAATTTCCATGGTGTTGGCCAAAGCTTCCGGAACATCAGCAAAAAGCTTGGCCATTTCATTAGCAGTTTTAAAATATTCCTGACCGGAATACTTCATCCTCGTCGGATCATCAAGGTCTTTCCCGGTGTTCAAGCATAAAAGTATGTCGTGCGCTTCCGCATCCTCTTTGTTTACAAAATGAACATCGTTAGTAGCAATACACTTAACACCTAATTCTTTACCTAAGCTAAGCAATTCATTATTTACAATAGTTTGTAAGGCAAAAGTGTCTTTATCAATTTCCGGTTTACCTGTTTTATGCCTTTGCATTTCAAGGTAGTAATCATCGCCAAAAACCTCTTTAAATTCCAGGATATGCTCTTTCGCCCCTTCAATATTTCCTTCCCTGATTAAACTTGGTACTTTTCCGGCTATACATGCCGATGAAACAATTAAACCTTCACTCAATTCAAACAATAGCTCTTTATCAATACGTGGCTTGGTATAAAACCCCTCCATCCAGCCACGCGATACAAGCTTCACCAAATTCTTGTAACCGGTTTTATTTTTAGCTAATAAAATTAAATGAGCACGTTTCGAATCTTTCCCTTTTTCTTTATCGAATCTACTACGTTCAGCCATATACACTTCGCAACCAATAATTGGTTTTAGTCCGGCTTTCGTAGTTTTATCATGAAACTGTTTTACGCCAAACATGTTCCCGTGTTCGGTAATAGCCAATGCTTTCATCCCATCGGCTTTAGCTTTTTCTATTAAACCGGGTATACTTGAAGCACCATCTAAAATTGAATATTGGGTATGGACATGTAAATGCGTAAAATTGCTCATTCTAATTAACTAATTGATATTGTGAATAATAACCCAACTTGCAGGAAACAATAAGGCGTTGTAAAATTAAAGAATTCATCAAGAATTATTATACTTTGTTAATAAGTATATGATAAAGTTCATAATAGCTTGTGTAGCTGGCAACTGTTCATTGGTTATTATGAATTTTGTTATAGTTAGTTTTTGCAGCAAACGTCAATCAAATGTTCGTAAATCCCATAATCGTAAATCATAAAATATTAATCGATAGCAATTCACGATTTACGATTATTCGATTTTGGAAAACATCATAAGCCAACTAATTGCAATATGCAGTTTGCATTTACATCTATCCACTTATGCTTTTACGTCTAATAATAAGATAGTTACGGATTTCTATATAAAAGACATGCAGATTATTTGAAAAAAGTAAAAATAATTTTTGGCTCAATAATAAAAGTCATACCACTTATATTTAAAATTATATCATTCTAATTATTAAGAACATTTGTAATTCCACTAATAAATTAATAAATTTGATAAATCCATATATCTTAGGCTTTCAGAAGCAAGATATTATAGTCTTTTGTTAAATTTATCTTAACCAATAAAACTGATCAGATGAATTATAAAAACACCCTCTTTTTTTTCATTCTTACACTCTATGTACTTTCTTCAGGATACGAATTGCAAGCCCAAAATGTAAAAGTTAAAACAACCAATTTGGAAATAGTCGACAACAAACTAATTATTGATTATAATTTTATTAAAAGTAAAAGCACGCAACGTTTTACGGTTTGGGTGGAAATTACCAAATCGACCGGTGAAAAAATTAATGCAAATTCTTTAAGTGGAGATATTGGGGACAATCTGCAAGGTGGTGAAAACAAACAGATTATTTGGGATTATAACAAAGATGGTATCATTTTAAACGATGAAATAAATATAGAAGTATTCGCCAATATAACAAACCTTGGTCCAGGAATGGTTAAAGCAATGTTACTTTCAGCTGTTCTCCCGGGTTTGGGGCTGTCAAAAGTTGATCCGGGTAAACCATACTGGATTATGGGAATTGTAGGTTATGGTCTGTTGGGGACTTCCGTGCTTATGAATAAACAAGCAGTTACAGATTATGATGAATATTATAATGACTATTCTGAAGATATAACAAACAGTGATAATCTTTATGAAAGTGCTAAAAGTAAAGATAAAATGTCAAAAGCATTTGCCTATTCTGCTATTGGCCTTTGGGCAGGAAATTTAATATGGACAGCAATAAAAGCAAAAAACAGTCAAAATGCGGTTACAGGAAGCC
The DNA here is from genome assembly GCA_039714415.1 of Bacteroidota bacterium. Lineage (GTDB taxonomy): Bacteria > Bacteroidota > Bacteroidia > Bacteroidales > NBLH01 > NBLH01. Next base: position 9,618 of record JBDLJL010000051.1, on the reverse strand, counting down.
TTAACAAAAAACAAAAAGTTCTATTTTACGGAGGGGTGGATCCAAGAACAAAATCGGCAGGTTTTACGCTTAAGTATAGGTTTTGATTTGGGCTAAAGCCCATTTTATATATAAACATTAACCCACCACATAAATGTGGCAGCTAATGAAAAGATAGGTTCGTGCCTTTTAATAACTAGGAACAGCATTTATGCCGTTTATTCAGAATAGTATGCAAATTTGGCTTTAGCCAAAACATATAACAATATATTCACAGCACATTAAAATACGCATCAATGAAAACAAAACTTATCTTCATGTTAATCCTGATTATTAGTTTTATACTCAAACTCAATGCCCAGGACATCAGTACAGGAAAAAAATCCATTAAATTAAACAATGCCCCGGCTTTGATCATCAAAAACATTTCACTGGTTGATGAAAATAATGACCAAATTGCAGATGCCGAAGAAAATTGTTTTATAAAGCTCACCATACAAAATACAGGCAAAAGCCCAGCAAAAGCAGTAAATATTGAAACAAAAATAACAGGTGGTATCACTGATGCTTTGTCTTTTGAAAAATCAGTTTATGTAGGTGTTGTAAAAATTGGTCAGAAAAAAGAGGTAAAAATACCCTTTACTTCTGGTATTAGCTTAAAAAATGGTATTACCAGTATTCAGTTTATTGCCCAGGAAGCAAATAAATATGATTCAAAACCGGTAGATTTTGAATTAAAAGTTAAAGCAAAGCATGTGGCATTGGCGGTTAACTGGTACTACCCTGTAATGCCCCTTACAACAGTAAATGAACCCACATATTCTATTAAGGCTTGTGTTTTATCCTCAAAACCGGTTAGTAAAGTACTAATTTATGTGAACGATAAGTTAATTTCTGACAACAGAGCATTTAAAATGACAAAAAATAATACATGCAACTACTATGTAGAAAGTGAAATTAGATTGCAAAAGGGGAAAAATAATGTAAAAATTGTGGCCATGAATAGTAAAACCACGATTACTTCAGAAATCAGGACTCTTGATTACACAGAAGTAGCCTATGAACATCGTCTGGCTTTAATAATTGGCAACAGCAAATATAAATCAGCACCCTTGCGTAACCCTGAAAATGATGCCGCATCAATGACCCAAGCTTTACGCGAGCTAAATTTTAAAGTTATAGAGATTTTAAATGGCGATAAAGAAGCTATGCGAAAAGGTATCCGTGATTTTTACACTCGCCTTAATGAAAACAGGGGAGTTGGTCTTTTTTACTATGCAGGTCATGGGATACAAGTAAAGGGTGAAAACTTTCTGGTTCCTATTAAACATGATATACAGGAAGAATACGAAGTTCCGGACAGGACTATACGTGTTAATTCTGTTCTTTCGGCAATGGAAAATTCCGGTACACGGATGAATATTGTTGTTTTAGACGCTTGCCGTGATAATCCTTATGCACGTAGTATGCGCTCCGGTTCAAGGGGCTTGGCACAAATATATGCCGAGGGAAGTGGTTCTATCATTGCTTATGCCACGGCGCCGGGCTCAACAGCATCGGATGGTGATGGTAAAAATGGATTATACACACAGGAATTGTTAAAAGCAATAAAAACACCCGGGATAGAAATTGGGATGGTTTTCCGAAGAGTATTAACAAATGTAAAAAAACATTCCGGTGGACAACAATTGCCCTGGACTAATTCATCTATAGAAGGTGAGTTTTATTTTGTAAAATGACATAAATGAATTATAGATTAAAATTAAAAAAAGCTCTGCTTTAGGTGTTTTTTGGATAACTAGCCGTAGCATTTATGCTACGGAATTCATGTAGGTATTTTGAGCTAAAGCCCATTCACAACAGATAAAATTTACACTACATAAATGTGGTGTCTAATGAAAAGTAAATTTGTGCCTTTTTAATAATTAGAAAATGCATTTCCCGTTGAAGGACGGGACAGGTCATGCTGTTTGTTTCAAATAACATTAAAATTGGCTTTAGCCGAAACATAAAATAAAAAATATGTCATTCATCAAAGTTTATGTACACTATGTTTGGTCAACTAAAAACAGACAAGCTATACTAAAAAAAGAGATACGTCAAAAAGTATTTGACCATATGCGTGAAAATGCAAAAACAAAAAACATTTATATTGATTTCATTAATGGATATCACGACCATGTTCATTGCTTGGTGTCCTTAAATGATGATTTGGGTATAGGAAAGATTGCTCAATTAATAAAAGGGGAATCATCGTACTGGATTAATAAAAACAAATTAACAAAAACAAAATTTGAATGGCAGGATGAATATATGGCTGTAGGTGTTGATGATGAAAAAATTCCGATTGTTCGCAATTACATAGCAAATCAAGAAAAACATCATAAAGAAAATACATTCTCACAGGAATATGATAAATTTATTGAACGTTATGGATTTAATATTTTAAGAAAGTAAATTTGGGCTAAAGCCCATTTTGGGTTGGCAAAATTTACCACCACATAAATGTGGTGGCTAATGAAAAAGTATGTTTGTTCCTTTTTCATAATTAGGAACGGCATTCCCCGTTGAAGGACGGGACAGGTCATGCCGTTCATTCTGAATAGAGTTAAAATGGGCTTTAGCCAAAACATATAATTTATTTAACAAGAACCAAATGAAAAAACTTATCCTAACAACCTTATCTATCCTTATTATAGGGCTTATCCTAACAAACATTTCCTGCGAAAAGCTGGAAGTGAAACGTGTAATAAAAATTAAAACAGTTGAATATTTAAATGTTACATCCAATTCTGCCGAAATAATGGGTACATTGCTGGATGTAGGTGAAAATGGGATTATGGACTGGGGTTTTTGCTATACAGATGCTTCCGGCGAACCGGATATTAATTCAGCTAAGGTTGATCCAACAGGGTCACCCGGAAAAGGTGATTTTAAAGCACTGATCGAAGGCCTTGAGCCCAACATGGAATATCATGTAAAAGCTTTTGCCAGAAGTGACAGCGAAGTAAAATATGGTGAAATGCTTACATTTACTACTTTAGTGGCAGAAAAAATCACCATAACATCACCGGTAAGCACAGATAGATGGCCTTTGGAATCCACCCGGCAGATTACCTGGACAGATAATATTGATGCTGATGTACGCATTGAACTTTGGAGAGTTAATGAAACCAATGCTTACATGCAAATAACTGATATGCCTGTAGCAAGCACCGGAACTTATGACTGGAGTATTCCTACAAATATACCTATTGATGCTGGTTGGAGGGTGAAAATTATTAGTACACAAAATGAAAATACATTTGCTTTTAGTGATGATTTTGAAATAATTGCAGCTCAAACTATTGAAGTAATTGGGCCAAGTGGAGGGCAATATGTACATATGGGAAACACCTATAGTGTTGATTGGCAAAGTAATTTTGGCGGAAATGTAAAAATTTCCCTTTTTAAAAATAATACCATACATTCTGATATTATAACAAGTACCGAAAATAACAATGCTTATGTATGGCAAGTACCAAATGATGGGAGTATTATTGCCGATGCTGACTATTCAATAAATATAACTAGTCTTGATGACTACAATATTTATCATACAGGAACCTGGTTTCAAATAGCTGAAGCCCCGTTTATATCAATTAGTGCCCCGACAAGTGGAGCTAATTGGCAAATGGGGGATACATATACGATTACCTGGACTGATAATATTGTTGAAAGTGTACGGATTGAACTCTATAAAGGCGCGACACTGGAAATGGAAATTGCCAATAATGAATCTAGCGATGGAACATATAGCTGGGCAATACCTACCGGTATGGTTGATGGTTCTGATTATAAAATAAAAATTACCGGGGTAATAAACGGAACAACAGCAGTTAGTGGCCAATTTACAATATCTGAAGTACCCGAAACTACGGGGACAGTTGATGACATTGATGGTAACACCTACCCAACCGTAAAAATTGGCAACCAATGGTGGATGGCCGAAAACCTGAAAGTAACTCATTATGACAATTCAGGTGTTCAGGGAGCACTAATACCATACTATAACGATGCTCAAAATTCAGAATGGGCAGCTTTGGGTGATAATGAAACTGATAAAGGATATTGTTTTTATACTGGAGAAGGAGATACCTATGGTGCCTTATACACGTGGGCAGCAGCTATGAATGGTAACGGTAGCAGTACAGCAAACCCAAGTGGTATACAAGGTGTTTGCCCAACCGGCTGGCATTTACCAAGCGATGCAGAATGGAAAGAATTGGAAATGCAGTTGAAAATGACCCCGACAGAGGCTGACAGTGAGAGTTGGCGCGGTTTAGATCAAGGTGGTAAACTAAAAGCTACAGGTGATCTAACAACGGGAGACGGATTATGGACAAGCCCTAATACTGGTGCAACCAATGAAAGTCTTCTTACTGCACTTCCGGGTGGATCACGTAGCTCTGATACGGGTGTTTTTAACAATCTTGGAGGTAATGGTTATTTCTGGAGTACCACAAATTATAGTAGTACAGGTAATATGGGGCGCAATCTTGGTTACAATACAGCCACAGTATACCGTGGCCCTTTTGCCAAATCATTTGGTTTATCTGTTCGTTGTGTAAAAGATTAGTTTTGCGCAGAAGCTTTTTATTAACCCTGCCAAAGTTTCAAACTTTGGCAGGGTTTTAAATTGTTGGTACAACTATAGTTTTCTGCAAACAAAGAAAAGTTAAGGCATAAACCTATAATTAAAAAAGCAAACAGCAAATAGAACGATAGCAAAGCAATCCCAGGCAATTAAGCTATGCTGCCTGTTTCTTCTAATGAATGGCAGAGTATACTTCAGGAAATTCCTTCGCTACCGCTCGGAATGACGGACAAGGAATTGGATTTGTCGCAAGGCTTGCACAAGAATAAAGCTCCCCCTAAATACCCCTGTAGGGGGACTTTGCCTCGCAGCTTAATAAAAAAGTTTGGGTATTGTTTGGCAGTTTGATATCAAACACTGTTGTAAAAGCCCCTTTTAGGGGTTGGGGTCATACGCTGGCGTAAACAATCTCCAGCACAATGAATGTTACTGCGAGCCACAGCAAATTAGTCCCCTGCAATTAAGAAAGTGACTTATTTCTTTAAACGGGCGGTAGCACATACATCTGGAGATCACTTCGTTTCACTCGTGATTACGGACGTTAAATGGGGTTTGTACCACAGCTTTCCAAGCTGTGATTTTGAATAAACAGCTCGGAGAGCTGTTCTACATAGCAGCAAAAGGCAAAATGAATAATGTTTATTTTAAGCTTCCCTTCATCTTCACCTTTTTCCTACGTTTATTCCAAATAAAAAAGCCTGTATAGGTCATAAATAATGCAGCTAAAGAAAGTGTGGAAGAATAAATAACTTTTACAGGATCGCCTTTTATACTAAAAATCCGGTCAATTATAGAACCATCATGAATTGCTTCAATCCAATCGGCATTTCGTTTTTTGAGTGACAGGACTTTTCCGCTGGCACAATCTACCTGTACTTCATAATAGTGATTCTCAAAAATAAATTTTGCTACACCTTTTTTTGGCCTGAGGTCAATTTTTGATAGTTCTGTAGAAAGTTCGTTCGAAACAGAATCTTTCAAGCATTGAACAGCAACAAAGTTTAATGAATCCATTGGTAACCATTTTTGCATATCAGAACTTAGTCCATCCTCTGTTTGGGGTAACAATATCCCGGCAGAATTCTTTTTCCAGGCGAGAATTAAACCACTTAAGGATACTAACAAAAAAAATATCACAAAAAATGGCACCAAAAAACGATGTAATTTTCTATACGTTTTTACCTTTTTCATGTGTTTATATTATTTAATTGGCCACATGGAACTTACCATAACAAATTTTCATTAAATTGATTATTGAACACCTATCTAAAAAGGTAACACACACGTCATTAAAATGAATGATATCAAAAAAGTCATCACAAAAAATGAATAAACACCTATTTTATCGAATATTTAAATGAAAATATAAAATTTCTACCGGGTGCACTTACTCCTGAGGCAAAAGGTCGGTACATTTGGTTGAATATATTTTCAATGGAAAAGCGTAGTGACAAATTATTATTTAATTCATAAACCACTTTAGCATTAAATGTATTCCATCCCGGAAAACCTTCTACCGTTCCTTTATGCCCGTTATCTTCACCGTATGGCGACATATCCTCTAACTTCTTTATGCCCTGGTATCTAAAAAGAAATTCATATGATAATTTATCATGCACAAAATTAAATTTCACCATGCCAAATACCGGTGAAATATGACCAAGTGGAACATTATCTGTGATATTACGACCCTTATTATAGTTAAAAGTAGACCTAAAAAACAACTCCTTTTTCTTAGTCTCTGAAAACGAATAATTTACATCTACCCCAACACTTAATCCACGAACCACCGCTTTTGCAGCATTCGCATTGGTTATTATTTTATACATATCACCATCATAAAACAAACTATCCTGGCCATTTAACTGAAAATCGGTACGCACTATGGCATTGGTCAACAAATTATAATAACCCGAGATATCAAAACTTATATTTTCTTCAAATTGATACTGAATTCCCAGTTCTGCATTATAAACATATTCCGGTTTCAACTGATCATTTGGTGCCGTTATCAAATCAGATTTTACCCTAACCTTACCATAATCATCAACATTTGGTGAGCGATAACCGGTTGAAAGCACAGTCCGTATTTTCCACTCTGTTGCCGGATACATTTCAAAACCAACTATACCGGTAGGTGCCGCATTGTTAAATTTAATTTCATTAAACGGTAACTGAACCAGTAAAGGGTTATTTAAAAACTCTGAATATAATCGATAGTAACTAAGCCGGAATCCTGAAGTTAAAATATATTGGTCCCTGATAACCCATTTATAATTTATATACGCTGCTATTGATTTCATAGTGCTTCCACCATCCGGATAACGAGTTTGGGCAATACTTTCCTGCTTTGTAAAGATATTTTCGTAATGTGCATTAGAAGCAACACCATTACGTGAAAATTCAAGTCCATAACTTAAACTATTAATACCTATAAGTTTCAAAAAATCAAAATTAGCACTTAAAACATTTACCTTTTCATTTTGAAACAAGCGTTCATCAACTTGAAATTTTCTATTAATACGGTCTTCACGGATATTTTGGTAGGCAAAGGTGCTTTTTAAGTTAGTAAAATAGCGATTCTCATTTTTATAAAACGCTGAAGCAGACGCCAACAACCTCTTTTGTGGCCCGTAATACCATTCGGAATATTGCAGTGTATTATTTTCAAGTTCAGTCAGTTGGTCATACCGGGAAATATTAGAAGATGTGGAATATTGAAAGTTCAAGTTAACATCTAAGTTTTCACCCGGTACAATTAAAAATTTTTGAAGTAAATCATATTGATTATAAGCAGTATTAAGTTGAAGTTCAGGATTAGGGTTACGAACCATAACATCTTGACTCAAAGCATCTTTACCAACATAATAATCAGTGTATCCAAAATCCGGGTCGTTAGAAGTAAAAGCCCTGCTTTTTCCAATTTTTATATTACCAAAATTACCATATTGAAACCCAGTTAAAGAAGAAAAATTCTTTTTCCCAAAGGTAAAATCAACATGACCGGTTGTTGCATCATTTGCGGTGGCATATTGCAAACCTGCATTTAATGTGTATTTAAAATTTTCTTCAAGCGACAGGGGAGGTTTTTTCGTATGATAATGAATAACACCACCAATAGCATCACTACCATAAGCAATTGAGCTGGGGCCAAAAACAAGTTCAACATTTTCAAGCAAGGACTGACCAATGGTAATAGAATTTTGCAAATGGCCATTACGGTATATTGCATTATTCATTCGCACACCATCAATAACCAACAGAATTTTATTGGCTTCATACCCCCTTAAAACTGGGCTTCCTCCCCCACCCTGGCTTTTTTGGATTACCACATTACCAGATGATTCTAATATTTCCGCTGCAGTTTGGGCACTGGATAACTTTATTTCATCAAGATTAATCATATCAACCTTATACGGCAGTTCGTCCGGATTAACACGCATATTGGCTGTAACATCTAATTCTTCCATCAGAAACATATTAGGAATTAAGAAAACCTGGTATTTCATTTCCTCTAATTGACTCTTGGTTAAAGCCAGAGATTTAAAAACTATATGCCTGATATAAATTGTATCACTATCCGGAAAAAGATCAGGATCAAAATATCCATCACTGTCTGTAATGGTCGATATCGTTTTTTCTTTATTAAATATAGCAACACCTTCTACCGGGAAATCAGTAGCCTTATTAACAATTTTTACACCTTGCCCATTAAGATCCGTAAACAAAATACTTAAACACAATAGCAATAGTAAACTTTTTAATAAATTCATTTTCACAATCTTTTACACTTTTTATCAAAATTACACTGTAAATGTATGACTTTAAAATCAAATGCCTTGCATTTCAGCATTCTAACAGCATTATTCATGGATTTTTCTATCTATGAATCTAAATGCGGGAACCGAAACACCGTAGGTGTGAGCTCACTGAAAGTAAACCCCGACTTAGGGAAGCTTAATTTTGGGTCACCAAAATTTTAGCTGAACTTAGACGCTTTCATAGAAAGCAATAATTCATAGAATTATTGGGGCTAAGACATTAGAGTGTATACAATTATTTGACCAAAGTCCATAAATAGTTTATCTTTGTAAGAAAGCTAATCCTTTATGGAAATAGTTTGATTAAACTTTGATAACAAATCAAACATTAAAACAGATGAATTATAAAGACCGAATAGTTTCAGATCACAAAATAATGCTTGGTAAACCTGTAATCAAAGGAACCCGTATTACAATTGAGATAATTCTTCGAAAAATGGCTGAGGGTGCTACTGCAAAAGACACCTTAAAAATGTATCCAACACTTCAATTAGAAGATGTAATGGCTTGTTTACTTTATGCTGCGGATGTAATCGCAAAAGAGGAAGTAATTGAAATTTCCTTGGCATCATGATTTTAGCCGATGAAAACATTGATTACAGGATAATTAAAGCTCTAAGAAATAACAAAATTGATACTTATTCAATCTGTGAAAGTAATAGTGGTATTTCTGATGAACAAGTTATTGAACTTGCAAGGGAACAAAAACTTATAATCTTATCAGAAGACAAAGATTTTGGATAATGGGTTTTTGCACATAATGTAAGGGATGTAGGAGTTGTATTCCTACGTTATCACTATTCTGACACAGAAAAAATAATTAACTTATTGATAAAATTGCTGAATTTGAGAATGCAGGATTTGGCTAATAAATTTACAACAATTACTATCAATAAGATTCGTATAAGAAATCTGACAGAATGACACAATCACTTAAACTCAGTCATTTAAAATCATTTTACTGATCATCAACATTCCATTTTTTAAATAACCGTTTTATGAACATATTAATATTATGTACAGGAAATTCCTGCCGTAGCCAAATGGCCGAGGGTTTTTTAAAACCCTTTAGTGATAAGTTGTCTGTTTATTCTGCGGGTACAAATCCTTCGTCAAAGGTGCATCCTAAAGCCATTCAGGTAATGAACGAAACAGGAATTGATATTAGCGATGGTTATCCAC
>JBDLJL010000050.1:0-31793 GCA_039714415.1 Bacteroidota bacterium | reverse complement strand
TTCTAAATTGGGTGTTGCATATCTTACTGGCTTATTTTTACGACTATCTCGTAGCACTGACGTACGAAAAAACCCGTAACTTGCAACCCGCAACTTGTATCATTTGCTAGAAGTTGTGTTGTCTTTTTAAGGGAATAGGTTTATTTTATGTTAGTTATAACTAATTTACTAAAGATTAATGTCAGAATCAAGATATAAATTAAGAGGTGTTTCAGCATCAAAAGAAGATGTCCATGAGGCAATTAAAAACATTGATAAGGGTATTTTCCCAAATGCTTTTTGTAAAGTAATACCTGATATTTTGGCACGGGATGATGATTATTGCACCATTATGCATGCCGATGGAGCTGGCACAAAATCATCGTTGGCTTATCTTTATTGGAAAGAAACAGGTGACCTGTCAGTTTGGAAAGGAATTGCCCAGGATGCTATTGTGATGAATACTGATGATTTATTATGTGTTGGTGCAACGGACAATATTCTACTTTCTTCAACAATTGGGCGGAATAAGAATTTAATACCCGGTGAAGTTATTTCTGAAATAATTAATGGAACAGAAGAATTTCTTGCTGAAATGCGTAATTTAGGAATTAATATTTATAGTACAGGGGGTGAAACAGCTGATGTTGGTGATTTAGTCCGTACCATTATTGTTGATTCAACGGTGACTGCCAGAATGAAAAAATCTGAAGTAATTACTAATGAAAAAATTGTTGATGGTGATGTTATTGTAGGTTTATCATCATCAGGAATAGCCAGTTACGAAAAAGAATACAATGGGGGAATGGGTAGTAATGGCTTGACTTCTGCAAGGCATGATGTATTTTCCAATTACCTGGCTGGTAAGTATCCTGAAAGTTTCGATCCGCAGGTTCCATCAGGACTTTGTTATTCAGGTGGTTATAAGCTTACTGATACTATTGTAGATCTTCCGGTTGATATTGGGAAATTGGTATTATCACCGACAAGGACTTATGCACCAGTCATAAAAAAAATACTTGACGTACATAGAAAAAACATTCATGGAATGATTCACTGTTCAGGAGGTGCACAAACCAAAGTCCTAAATTTCGTAAATAATCTGCACATTGTTAAAAATAATATGTTTGTGGTTCCGGAACTTTTTAAGATTATTCAAAAAGAATCTGGAACTTCATGGAAAGAAATGTATCAAGTTTTTAATATGGGGCATCGCTTTGAGGTTTATTTGCCGGAAAAATATGCTAAAGATATTATCAGTATTTCTAATTCCTTTAATATTGATGCACAAATTGTGGGTTATTGTGAACAATCTGCAAAGAAAAAACTATCCATTAAGAGCGAATTTGGACATTTTGTGTATTAAATATACCTTTGCACAAAATTCAGAGAATTAAGTGGATATTACAATATACAATTTCAACAAATTCCGTTAACTTTAACTGCTTCAGTTAAAGGCATTTCCTTTTATATATACGTGCAATAAAAATTAAACCTCAATAATATAGTTATGAGTCAAAATATGCTATTAGAAAAATTAGAAGGTATTAAAATAAAATTTGATGATATTATGCAGCAAATTACAGATCCTGAGGTGATTGCTGATATGAAAAAATATGTCAAATTAAATAAAGAATACAAAGATCTTGAACCACTTATTGATGCTTACAAAAGTTATAAGAATATAATAGATAATATTCAATCGTCAAAAGAGATGCTGGCTGAAGAAGATGATGAAGAGATGAAAGAAATGGCCAAAGAAGAACTTGATGAACTTACAGCAAAGATTCCAGAGCTGGAAGAAGAAATTAAGATTTTACTAATACCTAAGGATCCGGAAGATGATAAAAATGCAATTATTGAAATAAGGGCTGGCACTGGTGGTGACGAAGCCAGTATTTTTGCAGGTGAATTAGCACGGATGTACTTTAAATTTTGTGAAACAAAAAGCTGGAAAATTAGTATCTCAAATACTTCTGAAGGAACATCGGGAGGATACAAAGAAATAATATTTTCCGTTGAGGGAAAGGGTGTTTATGGCATCCTTAAATATGAGTCTGGTGTTCATCGCGTTCAAAGAGTTCCTCAAACTGAAACTCAGGGACGGGTGCATACTTCAGCAGCCTCTGTTGCTGTTTTACCTGAAGTTGAGGAATTTGACATTGAGCTTAATCCTGCTGATATCAGAAAGGATACTTATTGTTCATCCGGACCCGGTGGCCAGTCGGTAAACACAACTTATTCAGCCATTCGTTTAACTCATGAACCTTCCGGTATTGTTGTTACTTGTCAGGATCAAAAATCTCAGATTAAAAATCTTGACAAGGCAATGAAAGAGCTTCGTTCAAGAATATACGATATTGAACACCAGAAATATCTGGATGAAATATCTTCGAAACGTAAAACAATGGTCTCTACGGGAGATCGTTCAGCAAAAATCAGAACATATAATTATCCACAAGGTAGGGTAACAGATCATAGAATAAATTACACTGCCTATAATTTACCAAATATAATAAATGGTGATATAGCTGAAATTATTGATAAATTGCAGGTAGCAGAAAATGCAGAAAGATTAAAAGAGAGTAGCCTGGAAGATGCATAATCGGAAGTGTTGTTAAAAATCAGTCATTTTAAAACGTTTGTATTTTAAACCTACTTTTGCTATCTTTATATTATTAATTAAAAACACTGCAAAATGATTGAACAACTTTTATCTGGTATAACAAACCAGGCTTTGGGAGCAATCAATGATCATGATGACATCCCGAACAATCAAATTGGTTCTATTTTAGAAGTAATTGGTTCTGTTACAAAAAATGAAGTTGCAAAAGAATCTGCAAGTTCAGGTTTAGGAAATATTATGAATTTATTTTCTGATGATGACAATAATTCTGGCGCAAATTCATTGCAAGGAAATATCATGAACAGTGTTATTTCAGGTCTTACAGAAAAGTCAGGATTAAGCAGTTCTGCTGCAAAGGTAGCTGCAACTACTCTTTTACCAATGGTTTTGAAACAAATAACAAGTAAAAACAATGCAACCCCTGCCAATGATTCTTCGCCTATTGCCGAAATTTTTGGTGCCTTAGCAGGTGGCGGTTCCAAAGGAGGGATTCTTGGGGGTTTATTAGGATAAAAATGAAATTTTCAGAATTAACAGTTGAAATTGTAAAAAAGGAAAGTTTTTTATGTATTGGCCTTGATAGTGATATCAGTAGAATACCTGAATTCTTAATGCAATTTGATGATCCTGTCTTTGAGTTTAATAGGCGAATTATTGATGCTACACATGATTTGGCTATAGCATATAAACCCAATATTGCATTTTATGAAAGTAGGGGAGTAGATGGTTGGAAAAGTCTTGAATCGACTGAAAGGTACCTGAATAAAAACTACCCTGAATTGTTTTTAATTGCTGATGCAAAAAGAGGTGATATTGGAAATACATCTAAGGAATATGCGAAAGCTTTTTTTAGTCATATGAATTTTGATGCGATTACGGTAGCACCTTATATGGGTAAAGATTCGGTTGAACCGTTTTTAAATTTTAGTGATCATTGGGTAATTGTTCTTGGTTTGACATCTAATATTGGTGCTAATGATTTCCAGTTTAACTGGATTAATGAAGATAATGTTTATCTATATGAAAAAGTAATTAGTGAAACTGTAAAATGGGGTTCTAAAGAAAATACCATGTTTGTTGTTGGTGCCACAAAAGCAGAGCATTTAAGACGAATCAGGAAATTGATCCCGGATCATTTTTTGCTTGTGCCAGGGGTTGGTGCCCAGGGTGGTAGTCTTGATGAGGTAGTTAGCAATGGAATGAATAAAAATTGTGGATTAATTGTTAATTCTTCCAGGGGGATTATTTTTGCCGGGGATGGACAGGATTTTGCCGAAAAGGCAAGATTTAAAGCTTTGGAATTGCAGCAGCAGATGAGTGGCCTTTTGAAAAAATATTTGTAGGTTTCCCAATAATTTGTACAAAAAAAGGAAAAACTTTACTAATGAAAGCTTTTCCTTTTTTATTTATTATTATACTGAGTTTTTACATTGAGTTTGTCGAAATGAGCCGAAGTATAATCTTATTTATTTTTCCCAACAAAAGATAATATACCAACCGCACAAGATTTTTTACTCTCTTTTCCTTTCTTAAAACGAATTGACAGATAATAAGTTCCTGATTTATTACATATAAAGTCAAAGCGATTACTTGTTTTACGATTACCAGTATACTTTGATACCTGATAAGGTTTAGTAGCTTCCGGGTGTTTGGCATCAAACAGCGTTAAAATTACATTGTTTTCAAAACCACCCTGGGTACATAAAGTAAACCTGTAATGTGTGCCTTTGTTTAAAACAACGGCCCATTTAGTACCGGAACTATGACCTCTTTTTCCTTTTCTTAGCTTGGTATTGAAGTCTCTTAGGTAGATAGCTTTATCAATATTTGTTGCACATTGATATACAACTTGTTGCTTACATTGTGCATTCGACTTTTCACTGACTCCGCCAACTATGAACGCTAAAAATAATAAAGGTAAAATTATTCTGTTCATATTATAAAGAAATTAATTTATTACGTATTTTTTCTATTATTGAAATTATTTTAACTAACTGTTCATCACTCATTTCAACTAAACTTTGATCTTGTTGCATAACAACAGTTATTCCATCTATTTCTTTTGTTATGGTTTCTCCTTCCTCAAAAGTAATTAAAACCGGTTCATATACTTTATTCATCTCCTCAAAGTCCTCAACCAGCTTTTCAAAATTTTTGTCCTGACTTTGGTAAACTTCAAGTATTTTAAATAAATCAGTTAATATTAGTTTTTGTTCACCAATTCTGTCTCTTAATTCTTTGGTCGGGTCATCTTTTGCAATCTGAGTTGCCAGATAAAGCCCCTCCATCCATACCCCTGTAACTACTAACGCACTAAGATTACTTCTATTGTTCTTTCTTAAATGTTCATCCATTTGATGAAAGCTATTTACCGAAAGAAACATTAAGGAATCCATATTGTCATTATTGGTTGCAAGTCTTTTAAGTGTTTGAAAATCAAAAAACTGACCAATATTTAGTTCGTCTGCAAGCCTTTTTATAACTGAAAGATAATTAACAATTTCACCTGTTTTGCCATAAACGTTTAAATAACCCAAGTCAGCACTTAGCACCCCCAGGCCAATGGCTTTCTTAAAATTCGTATCGTAATCACTAGCAACTTCCGGTGATGCTAAATATCTTTTTGAAAAAGGAACACCTAAATCTTCTATTAAAGCTGCCATTTCAACAGGTGAAGAAAAACTTTCAAGAATCTCATTAATTGCATTTTCATCTATTTGTTGAACTGCCTCCGGAATATCTTCTGGAATTTCATCGAAACTGGGTTCATCAGATCCCCCATTACCACAACTTGTATAACCGATAACAACTATGCTTATCAGTAAAAAAAGAAAAATATTTTTGATCATACTATATGTCTTGTGTCCTTTCATCAAAAGTAATGATTATTTTTCAAAGATATTAAAATTTAATCAGTAAAAAAATTTTGATATTTAATATGTATAAAGTACTAATGTTTATTTACTTTTTTATTTTCTTTTTAGGAATATATTTTTTCCAGTTTATAGCTCCAAAAAATTCGATCAATTTTCTTAAATGATTATAATATAATGGGATATATAACAGAATACTCATTACCCATATAATAATTACATCAAACCAAAATGTATCATAATAATGACCAAAGAAGAGTTTTTTGGGTGCATAAAAATGAGCCCTTATTCCTATAGTGCTAAAATTATCCGGTATTGAGAATATTGGTTCATATTGTTGAATAAGATTATCTTTATACTTTAAAATTTTATTTTTTTCATATGTATTAGTAACTATATCTTCTAACTTTTCATTATGGTACTTATGCCTTAACATCCTTACACTTCCAGGTTTTTGTTCATTTAAATAGTTAATGTAATATTGTCTTTTTTTATCTGCTTTGGTAAATTGTTTACTATAATATGTTTCCCATTTATTTATATGTGCAATAATTATTTCAGCCGCATCTTCGTTAAAGGTATTTATGCTTAATAAATCATTGGCTTCAAAAGGCATATTGCTAATTCTTTTTGACTCTTTGGTCATCTCATTTCTGAGTAAGGAGAAATTATCTTCCATTAAATTTTTAATAGAATCACTTTCGTTTTCTTCTAATTCTTCAAACCATTCCAGATTTTCTTCTACAGCTTCAGAAAGATGAGGAAGGTAATAAACCTGTTTAAAATTAGCTTTACTTCTTTTTTGGTCTACATCATATAAGATTTTTTCATATTTATTATTTTTAAACTGATATACCATTAAGCTTTCATAAGACCATCTTGAGGCCATAAATTCAGCTATAAGAGGTACTGTACCTGCTGACCCTAGTGCCCTGTTTAATTTATCAAAACTGAACATTGCACCACCAAGAGCCATTTGAGGAATCATTAAAAGTGGTATTAGGATATAAATAGTTACAGCAGAATTGAAAGCTGTAGAAATATTTAAACCCATCATATTTGCAAAAACAAAAGTACTAAACAGCACCAACCAATATTGAAAGTACATATCATGAATGCCTAATATTGCATTCCCAACTATCACAAAAAGGAAGGCTTGAATAGCTGAAATAACCGTAAGGATGGATATTTTTGAAAATAAATATGCTGAACGACTTAAATTCAGAAATTTTTCCCGTTTAAGAATTTTCCTGTCCCGGAATATTTCTTCGGCACTCACCGTTAAACCCAGAAACAAGGCAACCACGATACTCATGAAAATATATGGAGGAATATTTTCATTTTCATAAAAGATGTAAATTGAGGAGCTGGGATCTGCGATATAATATATAATAAAAGCTAATATAAAGCCCAATAATGGTGCTTCTATTAAATTTAAAATTACATATTGGGTATTACCTATTTTAGATAAAACATCACGGGTAGTAAAAATTCTTAACTGTTTAATCCATTTAGGAATATTCAGGGTTTTGGGAGGATCTTCGAGAACATCCTCATAAACAACGTCTTTGCGATAATTTTGATAATGTTCATCCCATTTAACAGGTGAAACTTTCCTTAGTTCCGTATATTGACCAAATTCATCAACTACCTGTGCTTCTATAATATTA
The DNA here is from genome assembly GCA_039714415.1 of Bacteroidota bacterium. Lineage (GTDB taxonomy): Bacteria > Bacteroidota > Bacteroidia > Bacteroidales > NBLH01 > NBLH01. The sequence goes on along the minus strand of JBDLJL010000050.1, from coordinate 24,645 downwards.
AAAACAAGCTCTGGTGTTACATTACCACAAGAAGGACATTCGCCAACCTCGCTGTTGATCTGATTGTCAATTTCTTTGAAATAAACAATTGCTTCAACCGGGTTCCCATAATAGACCATTCGTCCACCCTGATCAAGAATAACCATACTATCAAACATTTTGTAGATGTCGGATGAAGGCTGGTGAATTACAATAAATATCAGTTTGCCTTTAAGGGTTAGCTCACTTAAGAGATCCATAACATTTTCAGAGTCCCTTGAAGAAAGCCCTGAGGTTGGTTCATCAACAAATAAAATAGAAGGTTCCCTAATAAGCTCTAATGCAATGTTTAGACGTTTTCGTTGGCCACCACTAATGGTCTTGTTCATTGGTGAACCAACTTTTAGATCTTTTCGATCATATAAACCCAGGTTTGACAGGGTGGTATCAACCAACTCCTTTAGTTCTTCTTCCTGTTTATCTTTAAAACATAGTTTTGCGTTATAGTACAAGTTTTGGAAAACCGTTAATTCTTCAATTAATAGGTCATCCTGCGGGATATATCCAATAACACCTTCAAGTTTTTCAGGTTCTTTATGAAAATTAATCCCGTTAATCATTACTTCACCTTCGGTAGGAGCAGAGATACCAGATAACAGGTTTAAGAGGGTCGTTTTACCGGCACCACTTGCACCCATAATTCCCACAAGCTTACCATGTGAAGCTGAAAAACTGATGTCTCTTAAACCAAGATTGCCGGATGGGAAACGATAATTTACATTTTTAACATTAAAAGATAACCTGGTAAAAGCTTTATCTTCAAGAAATGTTGCAGCAACATCACTATAATAAACCGGTTTTCCTTTGGGTAGTTTTATAGTACTACCTGGAGCAAAAAGGTATATTTTGTTATTATATGCCCCTAGACCATTCAAAAATACATCCTGCTTACCTGTGTATCTGAGAAAATAGAGTTCTGTACTTTTTACTTGCAATATTAGAATATTACCATGGAGCGATTCAGATTTTATGTGATTACAAAAAGTACAATAATTTTCTTTATCATTAACAATTAGTATTGATTCATCGTCAAGTTCACTTATTTCATTCTGAATAATAAAGTTCTCAATATTTTTAAATTCATCTTTAGCAATATTAAAAACATCAGCAACCGTATTAATAATTGCCATTCGTTGTTCAGAAAAACGACGATCTGCATTTAAAAGTTCAAAAAGACGAACAAGAACAACAACTTTTTGTTTTTGATCAAGCTTCTTATTAATTTTTCTACATATTCCAAGTACTCTAACAGATTCGTTAACAGAAGTAAGTCGGGCTTTCTTTTTTTCACTGTCCCCTCGGTCAGATTTCGAAATACCTGCCTTATCTTTAAATAATTGGAGGTATTCCTGTACTATTTCTTCACTTAGTTGTGATGTAAGGAAATTTTCAACATAGGCTAATTCGTTGTGTTCAACACCTTCATCTTGTTTTGCTATAATCGCAAAAAGTTGCATTAATGCTTTTAATATTTCCTCACTCATTTTGCCTGATATTTATTTCTAAAAGCTTTAGCCAGAACAATAATAATTTTTAGCTTGTTTTAATCAATTGTATAACTTACTTGTTCAAAAGGTACTTCAACAATATCGGCATATTCTTCGCCTGCTTCTTCCATATCTTCATCGTCATCAGGATAATGCCACCTAACTAATATTTCTTTACCATCATCGTACATGTCTTCTAGTTTTAAGAGAACATCTAATAAAAGTTTTGATGAAGCTGTATTGAAATATTCGAGTTTAAAATTGAAAACGGTCTTATCAAGTGGATTTTCTGTATAATCTTCCAGCCACTCTAAAATTGGCTCATAGAAAGCTGCTACATCTTCTGGCAAAGAACGACCTGAAATTTCAAAAATCCCATTGTCTTTATCTAATATTACATTTGGAGTATCGTCTGAGCCTTTAATCTTTATCGCTTGCATAATATATTGTTGTTTATTAAGATTTTAGTCTGGAAATTGTTGATGTTAACACAAAAAATGATTTTTCTTCATTAACGGTTAAAAAACTGTAAATAAGCTTTTGGCCTGTTTTTCTGGCAATGTCAATAAAACCCAAGCCTGCACCACCACGTTCTGAGAGTCTTCCCTCGCGTATTTGTTGTTTATAAAGCTTTTTTAATCCCAGAGTATCAAGTTTGTTAATATTTTCCAGGATTTCACGTAGAATCGGAACTTTATCGTTATCTATAATATTGCCGGTCGTAACATTGTATTCTAATTCATCTTTACTAACCATAAAAATACCTCTTCCATCTTTCGATGTAACAATATTGTTCCTGTTTTCTGCATGCTTACTTATATTTTGCAAGCATTCAACCATAACATGGAACACTTTTTTTTGAACCGTGTTGGGATCTTCTTCTTTGACCATGTTATTTTCTGTCAAAGATGTAAAAGCTTTAGTGATCTGGTGGGTAATTTCACCCTCGTAAGCCAGATTAATGTTATTCTTTTTCATCTTGACATAAAAATCATAAACAAAGTCCAGCGATTCCTTTTTGTCTTTCAAATTAGCCATAATTTGTTAATTGAAAAATAAGCTATGATCTTTAACTTAAAATTATAGAACTTCAAAAATACTATTTTTTAAGAGAAATAAATATAATAAATTTTAACTAATCTATAAAATAACAAAATAAATATTTAAAAATATTATATTTTATTCAAAATCTTAGTTTTGTATGACAAGATAATAATTTTTTTGCTTGATATACAAACTAAAACTTATCTAAATTAAAATTCAATGCCTATTAATAAAACATCATCAATTTGTTTATTCTCACCTTTCCACTCCTTAAAATCTTCATTAAAGAATTTACCAACATCTTCAATGGGGTGGTCCTTATATTTTATCACAGCCTCTCTAATTCTGCGTGCCTGATATTTTCTGCCCGAATCACCACCTATTTGGTCAGGAAGTCCATCAGAAAAGAAATAAATCCTATCGCCCGGTTTATAATTTATTTCAAAGTTTTTAAAATTTTCTTCTTCTTTTCTTCTTGGAGGAATACCTCCAATTGCTTTACTATTGCCTTTAAATTGCTCAATATTATCTTTGTTTACATAATATAGGGGGCGATGTGCACCGGCAAATTGAATTTCTTTTCTTTTGTAGTTTAGTTTAACCAACGCAATATCCATACCATCACGTGCACTAGCATCATCAGCTTCTTGCCTTAAAGTTCTTCTTACACCATTATGCAACATATCTAAAACCTGTCCGGCAGATAGAGCCCGATCATGGTCAACAATGCTGTTTAAAAGGAAATAACCTATAAAAGAGAGCAAAGCTCCCGGAACACCATGTCCGGTACAATCAACAACGGCCAGGTAAATATCATCACCAGCTACAAAAAACCATGGAAAATCGCCACTTACCACATCTCTTGGTTTATAGAAGATAAAGGAATTCGGAATATACTCCTTTATTAATTTTATATCCGGTATAATCGCAGATTGTATTCTTTGTGCATAGTTTATACTTTCTGTAATATCCTTGTTCTTTTTTTCTATTTCAAGTTCAATATTTTTTCTTTCTGTGATATCATGTGCAACAAATAATATGGTTTCAATATCATGGTTTTTATTGAATTCAGGTATCACATTTACCTGCATAATCCTATTTCCCTTAACTGTAGGCAGGGTTTTCTCAACATCATATTTTCTTTTATTTGTTTTAACTTCTTCAATCCCTTCTGTAAAAAAAGTAACAAATTCCGGATCAAATTGAGCTTCAGTTATTCTCTTTTGTTTTAACTTAGCCCTAGATAAACCTGTTATTTTTTCAACAATTGGGTTTGCATAGAAAAATTTACCTTCCGGGTTTAGCCTTATAATCAAATCTGGTGAGTTTTCTGATAACGCTTGCATTTCACCACTCATACGCTGGGCATCTTCGGCAACCTTCCTTACGGTGATATCTCGTGTATTGAAAATTATACCATTAATTGCTTGGTTACTAAAAAGGTTTCGCCCTGTTGTTTCAAGCCAGACTATACCATGGTTTTTCTTTTCGTAACGATATTCAAATGTTTTTACAATCTGAGGATTCTCTTTTAATTCATTAAAGGCATCTTTCAAAACAGATTCACCTCGCTCAAAGCGATTTGTTCCTAACATTTCTTCTGGTCCATAGCCCAAAATGTTTTGTATTGAAGGACTTACATATTGAACAATTCCTTCTGTATCATAAATGGTTATAACTTCAGATGCATTTTCAAGAAGGGCATAGGTTCTTTCCTGTCCCTTTTTTACCTCGTCAATTTGATTTTCAAGGTTTCTGTTAGATTTGGTAAGTTCTAACTGTGTTTGTTCCATCTGTTTTGCATTCTGACGTAAAACATCTTCGTTTTTAGTTAGTTCTTTGGTCAGTTTTTGAGATTCTTCTAACAGATTTTCAGTCCTTACATTAACTTTGAGGTTAAACAATGTTTGAGCAATGGTGTTGCTTTGTTCTCTAATTAACTGTACAGATTTTTCCTGAATCCTGTCATAAAGTGAAGTAAGTTCAATAACACCTTGCAATTTTTCATCACTAATGAGCGGAACAATTAGTACTGAACCAGGTTTTTTATCACCAATAATACCTGAATTTATGGTAATGTAATCTTCAGGCAGTTCTGCCCTGTAAATTATATCTTTTTCGTAAGCTGCCTGTCCAATTAAACCCTGTCCAATTTTAAATTCCTGATTAATATATTTTTTTCTTTGATAAGCGTATGTTGCAATATTTCTAAGTATTTGTTTGTCTTCATCAAAAATATAAAAAGCACCCTGTATGGTATCAGTATACTTTATTAATTCTACTAATGTTTGATAGGCTAAATCTTCTATATTGTTTTGTTGGTTTAGTACCCTGGAAATAATTTCTTTGCCTTTTGCAATCCAATTTTGTGCTGTTTCTTTTTCTGAAGTGTCCAGTAAACTGCTAAGCATTTTTAAAAGTGAATTACCTAAACGGTCATTTTCATCTATGTGAGTAGTTTCAACATCAAAGTTACCGGCACCAATATTTTGAGCCAGCTCCGAATTCTTATGAATAAGTTTATTTCGCTCTAATATAATATGTTGCAAATATTTTCTTCTTTTATCATAGCGCAGTGAAATGTATAGGGCAGTTATGCCAAGTATTATTGGTGCCAAGTCAATAATAAAATGTAAAGGGTTTTGAGAATGCAATTGAATAAGTCCCTGAAATGAAAAGGTAATATTTTTCATCAGGAAATCGAAAACCCAGGCAAATACAGGGAAAATTAGCCCACCTAATACACCATAAACAGTAAGCCTTTGTACAGAATGACTGCCAAATAAAGATGAACTTAATTTATCACCGTAAATTGAATTCAGAACGTCGCTATCAAATTTATTCTGAGAAGGCATGTATTAGTATTTTTATCAAGATTAATATAGTACAAATTGCTTACCAATTTTTTATTCAAACAGCCAGATGTATTAATAAATATTAATTTAAAAGGCTATTATCAATTTTTTATTAAAATATCTTGGTTTTAAAATTTGTTCAATTATCTTATGTGAATTATCTTTTTATTTTATGTACGTTTTTATATAAACAGATATTGTGTACATTCTAATTTTAAAGGTGTTCCCGAAAAATTCAAAGATCAAAGCCTGTTCCGCTACTGCGGAAGCTTTCAAATTTTTGTAAGCTCGATTTTCCTTTTGTAAACAAGTGTCTTAACAAATTTGAGTAACGCAGATATTTGGATTTTTAGAGGTTACCTTAATTGTTTTTTAATATTAAACAGCCATTGGTTATATAATTTATCCTCTTTTTCATCTAATGGTATATATTCAACTTCTTTTTGTTTTGTTCTTTGAGTTTTTATAATTTCTTTTTGAATATCGGCAAGTTCTTTTTTCTTAAGTTCAATTAATTCCTGTTGGCCTTCAAGGGCATTTGTTCCGAACCTGAAACCAGACAGGTTAAGCATAAAAATTTGAAGTTTCAATACTTTTTTATCTTTATCACTAATGGGTATTAACGTGATTTGTACTGTTTTAATTTCTCCGTTCTTATTTTTTATTTCAGAATTAATTGTTTCCGTTTTGTTTGTGAAAGCCTTATTTATAACGCTTTTGATTTCAGTTTCACTCTCATCAGATGTCAATTCTAAAAAGTTTTTACTCTTTAGTTCATCAAAACTAAAACCTGAAAATTGATTAAACAAATCATTAGAATGAACCATTTTATAGTTTTGGTCAATTTCTATTCCAGGATATATTTGGTTCAGGCTATCAGAAATGTCTTTATAATTCTTCATGCTTAGGGCAAGGTTTTCTTCTTGCGATAATAAATCCTTTATAGCATCCTGCATTTCCTTATCTTTTTCATGCAGGATATTTGAATACTCTTGTGTTTCTTTAAGTAAAACTGCGTTTTTTTCTTCAGCTAGTTTTAACTGGCTAATATCAACTGAGATATTTAAAATTTTATAAGGTTTGTTATCAGCCCCCAAAATTGGAGTATAGGTTTCATCAACCCAAATATTGTTTCCATCTTCAAATGTAAATTGGGTGATCATTTTTTTGGAATTCCCTGCTATTAATTCATCCCATAAATTCTTATATTCAACACCTGTTCTTACAATACTAACACACTCATTCATTTTGTGACCTAGCATTTCATTTTTTTCTTTTTTAAATAAGGTCAGAAAATTTTGATTTACTTTGATAATGTTACCTTCCATATCAAATTCTATCACCAGTAGGTTTGTATTAATTGCATCGAAAATTCCTGTTATTTCAGTACTTTGTCTGGTAATATTACTTTTTGCGGACTCTAAATTTTTAATACTCTCAGTCAGTTCAATTTCTTTTGATTTTATTTCCTGCTTTTTTGATAGTGCATCTGTTTCACTTTTTTTATACTCTGTTATGTCATGTGCAAGGTACAGTACTTTGCTTATAGTTCCTTTTTCATCCTGAACAGGGGTATATTGATTAATTAACCATATTAAATCCCCACTTTTTGTTTTTCTTTCAACTTCAATTTGCCTGGAATTTCCTTCAACAACAGTTTCCCATATTTTTCTAAATTCTTCCAGTTCATCATGAGGGATAAAGATTTCTATATTTTTCCCTTTTATTTCAGATAATTGATATCCCATTGTTTGTAAATGCCTGTTATTAACAGAGAGTAATGTCCCGTCAATATTATACTCACCTTTCATAAGGGTATTGTCAACTGCAGATAATATCCCACTTAAATCAGCTTCGCGCCTTTGTGCTAGTTCCTGAGTTGCGCGCATTTCTTCCATGTTTTGGCGCATTTCAATTTCCTGGGCTGCAAGTTCTTCTGATTTTTTCTCTGAATCTTCAAGTAACTGTTCAGTTTGTGCATTTATTTTTGCGGTCAATAAGGATGATGCGATACTTTGAGCAAGTTCTTCAACAAAAGTTATTTCAAAATCTTTAAAATCTTTAAACGAGGCTATTTCCACAACACCAAGTATTTCCTCTTCAAATTTTAAAGGAACGATCAACAAGCTGTTAGGATTAGCATCACCCAGGCCCGATTCTATTTCAATATAATCCTCAGGAATTTCTTTCAAATAAATGGTGTTCCTTTCAAGGGCAACGGTACCAATTAATCCGTCACCCAAATTAATTTCTTTGTCAAAAAACTTTTTTCTGTCGTATGCAAATGCTGATACCAGCTCAATTTTATGACCCTTTTGCGAATCATTGATTAAAAATAATCCGCCTTGATTTGCATCTAAGTAATGAACCAAATTTTTAATGATATTATCTGTAAGATGAGAAATACCACCAGCTCTTTGTCTTAATATTTCACTAAAGATGGCATGCCCCTTATTGGTCCAATTCCTTCTTTCTTCTTCAATTTTTCTTGCTTCATTCTGATCCTGTGCATGTTTCAGGCTATCTCTTAAATCAACCAATGCTTTTCCGATAAAATCATCAGAGCCTGAAAGTTCATATTTACTGGAGTAATTACCTTTGTTTAGGGTAAGAGCAAATTGATTTAATTGTGATAGATTACCGGTTAATTTATTTATCAATTTTGCTATCAGGCCAATCTCATTATTTGATTCACTAACCTTGTTTTTAGGAATTTCTCCTTTACTAAGAATAATTAGGTTTTTTGTAAGATTTTGTATTGACGGGCTAATATCTTTAATAAGCAATAATACTGATACCACAGAGATTAGAAAAAGAATGATACTGAAAACATATGTTTTAATTAATGAGTTTTTCTCAATTTTTCGGATAATAGCATTATTTTCTTGTATTGCATTTGTGTTATAATTAATCAGGTTTTTTACATTAGCTTGCATTTTTCTGAATGCTTTTATCTCTTCTGATAATCGAGACTGGTTAGCCAGTTCAAATTGTCCGCTTAATTTTAGTACATTAATATCCTTGAGGACAGCTATATAGTTATATAACTCAAGTGAAAAATTATCAAATAAAACTCTTTGTGTTTCATCAGTTATAGACGAGGAATAACTACCAATTGTGGTGTTAATTAAGTCCATATTTATAGATGCATTTACTGAATTGGGATCAAGGGAATTTTCATTAAGAATATAGTTTTCAAGAAGAACAGAATATAGGTTTTCAACAAGTTCAGAAAGATTAACCATATTTTTTAGATAAATATCGTTAATTTCATGAATCTTTTTATCGGCTTGGGCAACATTTTGAATCATAACTACCCCATATGAAACAATTAATAACCCAATTACTAAAATTAGTGTAGTAAGCCTCTTACGAATCCTAATATTATTTCTTATTTGCGAAATCCTATTAAACATCAAATAATGTTCAATTTAATTAATACCTTTTTAATTATAACAAGTTTTAAACCAAATTCAGTTCAATTGCGTTCAAATATATAAAAATAATAAAAAGTTTACAAAGTAAACAAAAATTTACTTTAATTCCAGTATTTAGCTAATCTAACGGACAAGAATTGGTTAATTTCAATAAAATATATTTTATTGGGGTTTTGTCGTTGGCTTGTAATATGTTAGTGGCCAATATCTTGGTGTTTATGCAATGCTGAGGATGAAATTTTTTAAGTTGATAAAGGCTAAGAAGAGAATAAAAAGGTTAATTCCCTTTCTTAGCCTTTATTTCATCAGTGGGAACTTCTATAAAGACAAGCTTTTAATACTTTGTATTATTGCTTTTTAGATAATTAATTACAAATTATTCATTTAGAAGAATATCTTTTGCTTTTTCAAGTTTTGCTCTTTCTTTAGCTTCCAATTCGGGTATTTTTAAATCTAATGATTTTAAGGTGTGGATAATTATATCACTAATGGCAATTCGTGAAAACCATTTATTATCCGCAGGGATCACATACCAGGGTGCATATTTTGTTGATGTATTGGAAATTGCCTGTTCAAATGCATTTTGATATTCATCCCAATGCTCTCTTTCTTCAATATCGCCATATGAAAATTTCCAATTTTTGTCTGGTTCATTAATCCTGTCCAGAAAACGGTTTTTTTGTTCTTCTTTTGAAAGGTGAAGGAAAAATTTAATTATTACGGTTCCATTTTGATGGATTGTTTTTTCAAAATTATTGATTTGTTCGTATCTGTTCATCCAGAATTGGTCATTTACATCTTTTAAAGACTCTACACCCGGTAGCTGTTCACCCAAAATGTATTCAGGATGAACTTTTGTTACCAGAACATTTTCATAATGTGAACGGTTAAAAATACCAATCTGACCCCGTTCAGGTAATTTTAAATAATGGCGCCAAAGAAAATCATGATCCAATTCATTTTTTGATGGAGATCTAAAATTATGTATTTCACAACCTTGTGGATTAATTCCTGACATAACATGCCTGATTGCTCCATCTTTACCCGCAGCGTCCATGGCTTGAAGTACAATTAATAATGAGTGAGAATCAGAAGCGTAAAAGGTATATTGAAGATCATCCAGTTTATCAATATTTTTCTTTAATTTCTTTTTTGCATCTTTTTCCTTATATTCCCCTGTATACCCAGGGTCAAAATTTTTCAGGGATATCTTTTCTCCTGCACTAGCACGTAATTTATCAATTTTTACCATAGCTTTATCCAAGTTTTGATTAGTAATTTGAGCAAATTACAATTTTTTTGGCGCAAATCAAAAAAACATTAATCACCCAGGCACATACCAATTCCCACGGCTGTTTTTATTAATGTAGAATCTTTATTTACATAATGATATTTACTTATTGCTTCAAGAAATTGTACTGAGATAATTTCGGGATGGCGATAGGCAACCATTTCACCAAATTTTCCTTCAAGTGCCATTTCCATTGCTTTTACTCCAAATTGAGTAGCTAAAATCCGATCAAAAGCATTTGGTACACCACCTCTTTGCAAGTGGCCTAATACTGTTTCGCGCATATCGGCCTCACAGCCAGCATCTTTAAGTTCTTGTAATAATTTGCTTGCAACACCGCCTAATTTTACATTTGGGTTTCCTATTTCATCGCTTTTTTTGGAAGTAGTTTTTCCACCCTTTGGTTTAGCACCTTCTGAAATAACAATATTTACATGGCCTTTACCATCGACAAAGCGATTTTTTACTACTTGCAATACCTTATTAATATCGTAGGGTATCTCAGGTATTAAACAAACTTCAGCACCACCTGCAATGGCTGAATGAAGAGCAATCCATCCTGCATCGCGGCCCATTACTTCTAATATAATTACCCTGTTGTGCGAGGCGGCTGTAGTCACTAATTTATCAACAGCTTCAGTTGCAATTTGTACTGCAGTTTGAAAACCAAAAGTGTAATCCGTTGAAGATAAATCGTTGTCAATGGTTTTAGGAACTCCAATAATATTTAATCCTTTCTCAAAAAGTGCTTGTGAAATTTTTTGAGAACCATCTCCGCCAATATTTATTACTGCATCAATACCCAAATACTGAAGTTTGCGAATCATTTCATCTGACCTGTCAACCGATGACCATGAACCGTTTTTTTCTTTTATTGGCCAAGCAAAAGGGCCGCCTTTTGTTGTGGTTCCAAGTATTGTACCTCCCTGAAAATGAATTCCAGCTACTGCTTTTTCATCAAGAACCATTATTTCAGTAGGTTCTTTTAAAATACCATCAAATGATTGGATACTGCCAATTACTTCCCAATCTTCTTCTTGTGCTGCTCGTTTTACAATACCTCTGATTACTGCATTTAATCCCGGGCAATCACCACCACCTGTAAGTACTAAAACTCTTTTTTTCATCTGTTTATTTTTTATTGTTTTTATTTGTCAGATGGAACCGCAAGTTTAAAATAATCATTTCCTTGGTGTTAATAATTATTTTTAACATGCTTGTTTCATGTGTTTATATTTTTTTAGGAATTATCTTTTTATTCAAAAATATGTATCAAATTTGTCATGAATTAGAAATCAATATACAATAATCAATTCACTTAGTCACCAAAGCTAATGCCAATTCCCCTTGCCGTTTTTATAAGATTTCCGTTGAGATTAACCTGATTATCTTTATCAATAACCTGGCTGAAAGGAACAGATATTAATTTTTGTTGCTGATGTGCTACCATCACACCGAAGGTGTTTTCTAATACTAATTCAACAGCTTTAACGCCAAGCTCTGTTGCAAGTATTCTATCAAAAGCATTAGGTGTACCACCACGTTGTAGGTGACCTAAAATAGTTTCGCGAATGTCAGCTGAAAGTTCATGTTTTTTAAGTTCTGCTGATAATTTCCTGGCATTTAGTCCTGGTACAATTTCGCAAATTTTTCCTTTTGGACAGGCACCTTCTGCAACAATAATATTGGCAAAACCTTTTCCATTAACATATCGTGACTTTATTTTTTCAATTACTTTATCTATTGAAAAAGGAATTTCAGGTATCAGGCATACATCAGCACCTCCTGCAATAGCAGCGTGTAGAGCAATCCATCCGGCTTTTCGTCCCATTACCTCAAGGATGAGCACCCTGTTGTGCGAAGTGGCAGTTGTAACCAATTTATCTATCGCATCAGTAGCTACTTGTGCAGCCGTTTGAAAGCCAAATGCATAGTCAGTTATAGAAAGGTCATTATTAATTGTTTTAGGGATACCGATAATATCAACCCCTATTTTATGTAGCTTTTGTGAAATTTTGTGCGATTCATTACCCCCAATATGAACAACAGCATCAATTCGTAATATTTTTAAATTTAGGATAAGTTTATCAGATAAATCTTCATTCTTTGTTTTTCCATTTTTTTGCAAAACCGGATAAGAAAAAGGATTACGTGCGTTGTTAGTTTTTAATATTGTTCCACCTCTTACATGAATTCCTGAAACTTTTTTTCTATCAAGTAATTCAATATTAAAAGGTTCAGATAAAAGCCCATCAAAACCGTTTATGCTACCAATAACCTCCCAATTACTTTCTTTTGTGGCTCTTTTAACAATAGCCCGTATTACAGCATTCATTCCAGGGCAATCTCCTCCACTGTTTATTATTAGTAAACGTTTGGTCATAACTAAAAACTTACTTTATTATGTTGATTATCAAATAATTGCAATATATAGAATATTTCAACTGAAAATATATAATTGGTGTATCCAAAACATTTACCAATTGTGGAAATTGTCAAAGATTTACCTTAAATATTATGTTGTTAGGTGGTTTTTTAAAAAGCCAAAATTAATAAAACAGGGCTAAAAGACAAATATTTTATAAGGGAAGTTGGTAGAAATACAAAACCGCTTTCCCTAAATAAAATTATAACCAGGGAAAACGGTTTTATCGGGTAAATATTTTTATGGATATTTTACTTTATCAAGCCTAATCCTTCTAATGCCGATTTATCACCTGGCGCATACATCAATACTTTATTAAATAATACTTTTGCTTCACGCATTTTGCCTTGCTGAAAATTTGTCCATGCAAACATAAGTAGACCATCGTATCCAAATGGGTATAAATCAACTACTTTCTTGAAATATTTATACGATTTTGCATAATCTTTTTTCCCGTAATAAATTAAACCAAGACGATAATTAGCTGTTGCCTGGTTAGGATTATTGGTTAGGATTTTTTTATAAAGGCTTACTACTTCATCCCATTTACCAATAGCTGCTTTGGGGTAAATTAAACCAAATTTTGCCTCTTCAGAATACGGCATCAGGTTTACTGCTTTTTGATAATGGGCAACAGATTCAGTAAAAACACCTGCCTGATAATTTAACCATCCTAAGCGTAAATTTATTTCATATGACCCTGCATCATAAACTTTTTTTAATTCTGTAACCGCTTTTTTAAATTCACCTTTTTTTTCTAGCTCATAACTTTTTTTGAAAGCATTAATTACTGCACTTTGCGCATTCATATTCATTGAAACTGATGCAATAACTATTGTTAGCGCAATTAATTTGATTTTTTTTAAAAATTCCATTTTATACCTCCTGTTAATGTTTGATTTTGGTAACTAATTTCATTACTTACACCATTAAGTAAGTAAGTGTTTGTTTTTAAATAATTTTGATATTTGATAAATAGGTTTAATTTATTTTTGAAAAAACTTCCATAAATCAGGAACTCATACCTTTCTTTTATAACATCATTATCATTATTGACAATAAATGCATTATTTTCTGTAAAATTAATAATGTTACCATAGGTAATTGAAGGTTCAAAGTAAAAAGTTAAGAGCCTGAAACCGACTGCTTGCTTTACAACAGGTTCGTTTTTCCATTGATTATTTATGTTTTCGAGCCAATAATTAGCCTTAGTTGATAAATATATATTAGTATTAGCTAATGGATACCATGTAAAATCAATCCCTGGCTGAAATTGAAAGTTTTTATCCAGGTTTGATAGGGATGAATTTAATCCAAACTGAAAATTTGAAAAGTCCTTTCGCAAAGCAAAATAACCAACCAATTCATTTGACACAAAGCGAGTAGTTATAATTCCACCAGAACCGCCACCCCAGCCACCGGAACCACCGCCCCAGCCACCGCCCCAACTTCCTGTTGCAGACAAAGTACTTCCTTCAGAAACAATATTCAGTATATTGGCTGCTAAAACAAGGTTTAACCCATTACTTAACTGATTATGGTAACTATAATAATATTGGTTTTGGCTTACTTCTCTCTCATCGTCAATTTGATTATTCAACTCACCGATGTTATAAACGGTAGAATTAATTTTTAGCCTGCTAAAGCTCCAAAAAATTTTTCGATTATTCTCAATCAAATGTTCAACACCTATTGAAAAGTACGAATAATCATTTTTTACATCTTGTTGAAGCAATTCACCTATAGCAGGTTCTGCTTTGAAGTTTTCAAAATTTTCTTTTCTTAAGTCGAAACTTAAGGCGCTAATTATTGGGCTTTCCTTAATTCCTAACTTTATCTTAAGAGCTTCTGAGAAGGAACCACTTAATTTTCTTGCATCAAAATTGCGTCCTGAAAATAAATATGAAAAATACAGATACTCCGTGACCAATTCATTATTTTTATTAAGTTTTTGGGCTTTTTCCAGATATGGTATGGCTAATCTGTATTTTTTTAGTTCATAGTATGCAATACCAATCCTTACTTGTAAATAGTAAAAATCAATTTCATTTTTTATTGATAATTTCCCTGTTTTTATAAGCTCTTTCCATTCACCTTGCAAGTATTGATTATATGTTTTCTTATCAATTTCTGCATAACTTGGTTTTTCCTGGGCAACAAGATTAATTGAAAAAATAAGGGTTATATATATAAGGGCTATTTTTTTAATTTGAATCATCATTTATTATTTTAATACTAATTTTATTTGTTGTGATCTCAGAAACTTCATTATTGTTAATATTAATAACGAAATCAATTGATTTTACTTTCTTATTTAAAAAATACTGACACATTTGACTATTCAATCTTATTTTTTCCGGCGTTAGTTCATTATCTATTTCTGTAAACTTAAGGGTATAATTTAATTTGAAAGCTTGGTAAAAAGGTGCAATAAAGTCCTGGATCAGCATTTTTAATTTGCTGACAACCGCATTTGGTGGAAATTTATCAGCTAATTCCATGGATTTGTAAAAGCCTAACGGGACATGATACAGTGCTAAATAATAATAGTATAAAGCAGAATTTTTATCACCTGTAAAACTTTTAAAGTAATGAACGGAACCATCGTTAAATAAATGAGCATAGGAGTTTGTTTGTTTACAAAAAATGAATGTATTATTATAATAATCGGTTTTCACATCCCATTCTTCTGCTATAGTTTTTTCATTATCTAGTATAAGTTGATATTTTAATTTTTGGCCCGGGATTAAATTAAGGGCATTTTTAATTAAATCAGCAGTTTCAATGTTTGAAACTTTATCATTTAGCAATGGTTTAATGTATGAATTAAATGTATATCCATTTTTACCGGATTTTATAAAATGGTCAATTGGATAATCCAGTGTTTTTGAGCCAATAAAAGGTGTTGATTGCATTTGAAAATGGAGATGTGGGTATGGTGAACGTCCTGAATTACCACAATGTGCCAAAATATCCCCTTTTTTAACAGTATCCCCTTTTTTTACCTTAAAACTTCCTTTTTTCAGATGGCTTAATTGTGAGAACAAATATTCTGTATGCTTAATAACAATAGAATTTCCCCAGTTATGAACAAGATTTACATCGCCAATTATATTATCATCAACCCCATCAATAATATCAACTACAGTACCGTTTGCAGGTGTAATAACTGTTTTATTATAACAATAGTAATCTTCCGGATAATCTCCTGTTTTTGTGTATTGATTATTTTCTTTGTCTTTAATTATAAAATCCCATGCATATTTCCATTCACCCTGGTGTGTAAGTTCACCATTCTCAGCTTGTGAAACATTCCATTCACCTAAAAATGGTAATGAAATAGGAAAGTATTCAAGCCATTTAAACCTTTTTTCGGCTTGTTCCTGGAAATAAAGATTCTTTTCAGGGTTGTTCAATTGTGTAACAACCTCTTTAAGTTTGTTAGGTCTCTTCACCCTTAATTTAATAAAATAAAGGAAAAGAAGAACAACAATATTAAAAGGTAAAGAAAAAACCGAAAGCTGGTAAGGCAACAAAAATTTGCTTAAGCTTAATGTAAACAATACCACGATAGGTAATAATACAATTACCCACAGAAATGAATATTTATTAGGCACAAGAAAATGACCACCTATGGCAATAGCAGTTAAGATAAAATTAAATCCAATATAGGTATATCCATACTGAGTAATATCTGCACCAATAAAATCATAAAAGAGGAAAGCGGTGGCAAATCCAATTATTGACAGTAAAAATGATATTCTTGAATAGATTAATATCCCTAAAGCAATTAATATTCCTGCCAGTATGTTGTATTGAAAAAATATCGCACCCAGTGATAAAAGATAAGTAGTAATAAACAAAGGCCATTCGGTGAAGTCAAACCATTGATAAATATCAATTAATGCTTTCCCACCAATTTGATATAGTTCATTGGCTGTGTATATACCTCTTTCACTGATTCCTAATGCAGTTAAATCACGACTTGCCAATATTACCATCCACATACCCAATAGAAAAGGTACACTTAAGAATGGCAAATAATATTTGGCAAAAAACCCTTCCAGTGTAATGCTTATAATAAAGGTAATAATTGATGCAAAAAGGACTATAACTAAAGATTCAACGCCCGGACTAAAAGTAAGTCCTGTACCAAGTCCTACCAGGAGACTATTAAATCCGTAAGTGCCCTTTTTAACATTAAATTCGCTATAGCCCAACAAAAAAGCAGTGATTATTGTTGACAATACGGCAATAAGTCCGGATAATCCTGCCCATATATCAAAGAAGCTGACTATAAGCAATATAGTACCAAAAAATTTATTATCAGAGAAAAATACCTGAGAATAACTATTGATGCTTCCTGTAAGGATTATATTGAGTTTTTGTTTATTCAATGTTTTGTTATTAACGAAATTAGTAATTAGTCATTTCGCTTTGCTGTAATTAGTCATTTGTTCGCTGTCACTAATTGTCAACCAATGACAACCAATGACAACCAATGACTACTTAATGACAAAAATTATTTGAGATGTTCAGGTACTTTTTCAAGGTCTTTAAATATGCTATTATCTTCTTTTTCCCTGATTACCTGGATTTCTTTATTTTTATCAATTAGCAGGATATTAGGCCTTAAGGTGATAAATTGCATCCATTGGGTCATATTGTATGCTCCAACTCGCGGGATAACAACATGGTCCCCTTTTTGCAAAAGCGGGAATTGAATTGCCTCCCGCAACACATCAATATTCATACACAATGGGCCATATATTGTGGTATCTTCTGTTTGCTGAGAACTTTCCTGTGCAGGGTAGATTTCATGGTCATACCAAAAACTGGTGAACAACAGGTTTACCCCTATATCAACAATTGTTGACCTGCGTGCGCTTGACGACCTTTTATTTGCCAGCACCGTACCTAAGATATAACCCGCCTCATCAATTAATGCACGGCCTGTTTCTAAAAACAGGGTAGGTAAATGTTCCGGTGAAATTTCGGAATTAATTATTGCCGATGTAATACTTTCAGCATAATCATCAAATGAAGGGCAGGTATCTTTACCCGGTAAATATGCACCTTTCAGAGTATTATTTGAAGCAAAACCACCACCCATGTCAATATATTTAATATGGTGGTTAAACTTTCGATGAACTTTTACGGCTAATTCTGCCAGTTTTGACGCTGCAACACTATACCCACTTGCTGATAAAATATAAGTGCCGATATGCGTATGCAAACCTACTAATTCAAGATTATTTGAAAGCATAATCCTGTTTAGGGCATTCCAGGCTTCCCCATTTTCGTAATTAAAGCCAAACCTGTCCCATTGAGGATAAATTCCCGTATCCATATTTACACGGATTGCTACTTTTGCTTTTTGGTTCAAATTATCAGAAATCCTGATAATAGAATAAAGTTCATCAAAATGGTCAATATGTATAAATGAATTATTTTTAATTGCTTTGGTTAAATCTTCGTCACTTTTATCAGGTCCGTTAAAAATGATTTTACTTCCATCTACATTATTTGCCTGGGCCTTATCGTATTCAAAACCGGAAACAACTTCTGCCCATGAACCTTCACTATGGAATATCTTACAAACAGCATCTAAATAATTTGTTTTATAAGACCATGAGAACTGCACTTTTGGATATCTGGTTGAAAATGCCCTGTAGGCCTCATTATATGTTTCCCTGATTTTATTTTCTGATAGAACAAATACAGGTGAACCATATTCTTTTATTATATCTTTAACCGGAATACCTTCAATTTCAGGCATTGTTTTAATTCTGGTACCCATTCCAAATTTATCGGGTACTCCCGCTTTTATTTTATTTATAACCGGTCTTTCGTATTTTAATTTTTCCATGTTGTTATTTTTTTTCTCGCAAAGCCGCAAAGCCGCAGAGTACTGATTATTATATTATTCCATTAATTTTTAATATTTTAGCTTGCTAATCTATAGTTTAATATAGGAATTTAGTAAGCAATTTAGAATTTATAATCTCTAATTTATAATTTTATAGTTCTCCTGTCATTGACAGTTTTTCAAATTGTGATATATCCCCAATCATATCATAAGAATAACGTATAAACATTGTTCCTATTTTGTATGATTTGTATGTAGGAACTTTATCGCCAATTGCTAATTTAACAAGTGCTTCCGGGATATTCTGTCCGGCACCAACTGCAAGGTACACCCATGCAGGTATTCGCGGGTTAATCTCGATAAGATAATATTCATTATTTACCGTCTTTATCATTTCTAGTTCCATTCCGCCCCGCCACTTGGTATCTTTAATGAGTTTTTTAGTTAGTTCAATTAACTTTTCGTCCCCAATAGTTATACCGCCCCAGGCTTTACCTTTATCAGTAATATATTGTTTACGCATGGGGACTGCTGCAATTGTATTTCCCTTACCGTCGCCAAGTGCAATTACATTTACTTCTGTTCCACGGATAAATTCCTGTATAATAACCGGAACACCCCATTTAGCCGTTATTTTATTGAAATGGTTAATTACCTGCTCAGGATTGTATGCTAAATACGCATCATAAAATTTCCCTTTAACAAGTAAAGGATAATCAAAATTGCTTCTTAAATTGTTTATATCTGCGAAGCTTGTTATTGCTTTGCTTAAAGGTACTTTTACATTATATTTTTCACCGTACTCTGGCAGGTTTGATTTATTTCTCTCTTCAAACTGATCAATGGTAGGTAAAAATGTGTTAATTCCCGCTTCTTTTAGTACCTGTTCTGCTTTCATAAAAGTGGACAATTCGGCATCGAAATTTGGAATAATTACATCCAGGTTCTCCTTTTCATGAATATACATGATACGTTCTAAAAATGGCTCAGCACCACTTGAAGGGTAGGGTATCTGATATGTTTTGTCCACGGTGTTGTCCATGTAGATACCCGGTTCTAAATTTTCATATGCCAAACCAATAATCCTGACTTCAAATTCAGCAGATTCTCTTAACGCCCTTATTACCGGCACACCCGGACCCGGGTTATCAGTATTATTTAATCCTGTAACAGCTATATTTAGCTTTTTCTTCTTCATCTGTTAATAATTTTCACGCAAAGACGCAAAGACGCAAAGCCATATGTAGCTAAAGAAATTACGATCATTTTCGTGTGTGTTAAAAGTTTTCTCATGGATTTTATCCGTTTATTTACTATTGTTTAATTTAACTATCTGACAATTAAGTTGTTTTAAATTTATCCTGAAAACTTCTATTATCTTAATTCCCAAATTTTTCAAATAAATCGTAATGGTTTAACATTCCGATAAAGTCAAATAAATTTTGTTCAAAAGTACTTTCTTCAATGTCATACTTTTCTGTTATAGCCTTTGCTATTTCTTTTTCGGTTAAATTTGATTTTAACAATTGTAAAATTTCCTGACCAATATTGTTAAGATTATAGGAATCACCAGTATTTGGGTCAAATAAAAAACCATTATCGGATATTGCTATATTACTTCTTAGTTTCATATGTTTAAAATTTCTCACGCAAAGACGCAAAGACGCAAAGCTATCTGGTTGCTTAGGTAATTACAATAATCTATGTGTGTGTTAATAATAATTTTTATTATGTATTATGTTTATTTTATCTGTTAGCCAATATTAAATCACTCTGAGAGGGTATCTAAAGACCTTTTTACTGATTTATCACTTTTTTTGTATTCACTTACCGACATTCCTGTTTCTTTCTTAAACTGGTTGGAAAGGTATTGAACACTACTATAATCCATCATGTAAGCTATTTCGCTTAAACTGTGGTCGTCAATATCAATTAGTTCTTTAATTCTTTCAATTTTATTTTGGATTATGTATTTTTCAAGAGTTATTGGTTCATGTTTTGAAAATATTTTTGATAATTGCTGGTAACTCAAACTCAACTTCTCTACTAAATATTCTGATTTACGTAATAAGGAGTTAATATTATTTGAATGATGAATTAATTCAATAACTGCTGTTTTTATTTGTTCCACAATTTTTTGATCTCTTGATTTTATTAAACCCAAACCATTTGAAGCCAATATTTTTTCAATTTTTTCTAAATTATTTTTTTCAGGGTCAAATTCAATAATTGCATACCCGGGCCTTATCTTGTTTGTTTTAATACCTACCTTTTCAAACTCAAGTTCAATGAGCTTGATACAGCAGGAGCAAAGCATGTTTTTTATATGTAAGGTTTCTTGTCTCAAAAAAGATCAGTAAAAAATATTTCTACAAAAATAACGCGATTTTGATCACTTTAATTTATAAAATTAGGTAAAAGATTTATGATATTGGGAATTAGTGTTAAAAAACCCAAAAAGCTGATAGAGACTACCAGCTTTTTTAAACCGTTCAACAAACATAGAACTTTGTATATCCAATGTTTGCTTATTAAATTTTACCTCCATTCAGGCAACCTTCCCGGTGTCCAGGGTGCGCCAATTTTTTCAAGTTCTTTTTCAAGCTTAATAATATCCTGCGTTCCAATCTTTTTTAATTTATCAATTAATGCAGGCATTTGTTCTTCAACAATTGCCAACTGATTTTTTTCTGTTTGTGTAATGGCTGCAGTTGAGCTATAATGTGCATAAATAACATAATTTAGCCTTTGGTTAATTGATGGCATATGTGGTGGAATTTCTTCATAACTGGCTTTAGGTTTCAATCCATAAAAAGCAAATATTATTTCATCAAGCTCTTTTTCAATTTTTCTAATTTCAGTCATCATCTCATTAGAAGCACCCGATGCATTTAAAATTGTTTGTTTAACTGCCACAACTTTTTTCTGCAACTCATTAGCATAGTTCATAGCCCCTTGAACAATTCGAGCAGTCTCTGAAACTTTTTTCTGGAAATCAACCAATTCTTTTCTGTCTGGTGTAGGTAATGTTGTATTATTTAAGGCCTTAACTAATAAATCCTGTGCAGGAACTAATTCTGTGTATATACCATTATTAACTATAGTCATGGAAACTTTGTATTTACCTGGCATAACCAATAAGCTGGCATCGCTTTTCTTAAACGGGTCAAATTTATTATTTTTTAATTTTATGGGGTAAGTGCTTGTATGACGTAAATCCCAATTTACCCTGTTTACGCCTGCTGAAGGTTTTGTTGTTAATTTTCGCACAACTTTACCCTGTTCATCAGTAATAGTAAACAACAAATATATTTTTTCTATCATTTTATCATCACGGGCTTCTTTCCAGCTTAATTGTTTAATGGGTTTACCTTCCTTAAACAATTTCTTTTCGGTTTCTTTCCGTTTTTGTTTATCTGATTTTGGAACTTCATTAAGGTAATAAGTGAAAACAGCACCAAATTCAGGGTTTTTAGCTATATAATATGTTGCTCCCTGTCCATATTTTTTTTCTGACTGAATATATGCCAGAGCATCCTTAATCGGGAAAATTTTTGCTTTAACATTTTTCAAACCGGGATTTGATTCTCGCAAAGGCGAGTAGTCATCCAAAATATAAAAGCCTCTGCCAAATGTAGCAATGGCTATATCATTTTCTCTATTTTGTAAAGCAATATCCCTTACTGCAATGGTTGGTAAACCAGATTTTAATTGAATCCAGTTTTTTCCGCCATTATAAGAATAAAAGAAACCAAATTCAGTACCCACAAATAATAAATCAGGATTCACAAAGTCCTGCTCAATTGTGTGCACGGTACCTGATTTTGGCAGATCACTGGCTATAGAAGTCCAGCTTTTTCCTTTATCTATACTTTTTAGCAAGTAAGGCTTAAAATCATCCCTTTTCCTATTATCAAACGATGCAAAAATTATATTTTCATCAAAGCGTGAAGGGAAAACATCACTGACATAAGTGTTTGCAGGGACGCCCGGAAATGCACCTGCTTTGCGCCATTGTCCTCCGGCGTTTTCAGTTACCTGGATCACACCATCATCTGTTCCAACATATAGTAGGTTTTCTTTTACAGGAGATTCTTCCATGGAAACAATCATTCCGTATAACGAAGTTGATATATCTTTAACAACTGCATCTGAACTCCAGTATTTACCCATTACCGGCCAGGTGTTGCGGTCGATTTTTGCAGTCAGGTCATCGCTGATCACTTTCCATGATTGCCCACGGTCATCACTACGGAAAACTTTATTGGCAGCCATATATAAGCGGGTGTTTGAAAAATGGCTAATAATAAAAGGTGCGTTCCAGTTCCATTTGTATGTTAATTCGCTTTTTCCAGGTTGTGGTTTTATGTTTAATCTTTCACGGCTTTTTTTATCAAAACGCACTACATTACCATATTGCCATTCGGAATATACTATATTTGGATCTTTTGGGTCAACCCTTCCCCAGAAACCATCTCCAAAAACAGTCAACTGCCATTCCCCGGAAGTTACTCCGTCACGACTCAGGTTTCTTGAAGGACCGCCTAGACTACCGTTATCCTGGGTCCCTCCATATATGTTATAGAAAGGTAGTTCATTATCCAAATAAACCCTGTAATACTGTGTAATTGGCAAATTAGAAATATGACGATAATTCTTTCCGGCGTCGTAGGATTCGTAAATACCTCCATCGCCACCAATTATAAAGTGCTTTGTATCAATCGGATCTATCCATAAAGCATGGTCATCAACATGGCGCTCACTGAGGCCTAATTTTTTCCAGGTTTTTCCACCATCAAGGGTATAATGAGATCTTGTTTCAGTAGAATATACTTTATTTTCATTCTTAGGGTCGCAATAAATTTCATTATAATATTGACCACTACTGTGATGGTCGTTCATTTTACTCCATGACTCACCTTTATCTGTTGAACGATAAAAACCACTGCCACTTGCTGCTTCAATTATTGCATAAACTTTGTTTGAATTAACCGGTGAAACGGCAATACCCATACCACCAACATGTCCCGATGGTAATCCTGAAGTAAGTTTTCGCCAGTTTTCTCCACCATCAGTTGATTTATATATTGCCGATTCCGGTCCGCCACCTATTTTTGTATGAACATGCCTGCGCCTTTGTTCTGATGTTGCATACATAACATTGGGATCACATGGATCAATTACCACATTATTTACCCCGGTATTTTCACTAATATTTAATACTTTTTTCCAGTTTTCACCACCATCTCTAGTTTTATATAACCCACGGTCACCACCAGAGCCCCAGGCAGAACCTTCTGCTGCAACAAAAACAATATCTGTATTTCTTGGGTCAATTGTAATCATGCCTATTTGGCGCGACTCTTTTAAACCCATATTTTTCCATGATTTTCCACCATCCACTGTTTTATATACACCATCGCCATACCCAAGTGCTCTTTGGTGATTGTTTTCACCTGTTCCGGCCCATACAACATTGCTGTTTTCAGGATCCATAGCAAGGCATCCAATGGAATAAGAACCGTATTTTTCAAAAACCGGTTTAAAAGTATGTCCATTATTGTTTGTTTTCCAGATATTACCACTCGCAACACCAACATACCATTCACTGTGGTTTTTGGGGTTAACGGCAAAATCGGCAATACGGCCTGATGCATAAGCAGGGCCAATACTTCTGAATTTTAATCCACTTAATGTAGCGGAAGAAAATTTGTCTTTTTCTTCTTTTTTTTTTCCTTTTTTTTGCGCCAGTATTACTTCAGGATTCATAAGTAAAGTAGCCATTATAAATACTAAAAAGTATTTTGAAAATTTATAATATTTTGTAATCATAACATGAATAATTTTGGTTATTAAGATGTGAAAGTAGAAAAAAAGCTTTATGTAATCGATATGTATGGCAAATTTATTAACTTTTTGAAAAGATTAGTAATGTTTGTCCACAACTTTTAAAGAGACCCCAACCAATAATATTTTATCAATTTATCCACATATATTGACTTACTATTACAATTATTTGTGTTTGTTAGCATATAATATTATATTTAGCCCGAATTTTAATAACCTAAATTATAAATTATGAAAAAAATAATTTTAACTCTAATGAGTTTTACACTGGTATTTTCTATGTTTGCAGGTGGTATAGTTACAAATACCAACCAAAGTGCTACCTGGACTAGGATGATGGTTAGGGATGCA
>JBDLJL010000049.1:0-31843 GCA_039714415.1 Bacteroidota bacterium | reverse complement strand
GAGCAGGATTACGCTATAGCGAAAGCAAATTACAACCAAACCAGGGCTGTATTATTGCCAAAGATCAGTGTTTCAAATACTTCGATCGCAACGAATAATCCTCTGAATGCATTTGGATTCAAACTGGGCTTACCTACGGTAAAAGTTTCAAAAATAAATGTGGGGGGTGTTTAGAAAGATAAAAGACAAAAGTAAAAGATAAAAGTGTAGCTTACAGCTTGCTTCATAATCATTTACTTGATAATAAGAACTGAAAAAATAATATAAAATGACAATACAAGAAAAAGAATCATTAGCTCAATTTGTAATTGATACAGCAAAAAAGCATGGTGCTGATGAATTGGCAGTAAATATTAGTAACGATAGTGGTGTTGATATTCAGTATCGCGATGGTGAAATAGAACAATTGCAAGAATCTCAACAAAGTGGCCTTTCCATAAATGTTTATGTTGACCATAAATATTCAAGCCATTCAACCAATGATTTGAATAGGGAGAATTTGAAAAAATTTATTGAACAAGCGGTTTTATCAACAAAGTATCTTACAGCAGACCAATTTCGTTCATTACCTGATCCTAAATTATATCCAAAAGATTTAGATTTAGATTTAAACTTATCAGATAGTAAGTTTAATGAAGTTGATACTGAATTCAGGCTTGATACGGTAAAATCTATTTATGAAGCAGCAAAAAATAAAAGCGATAAAATTATTTCGGTAGCTGCCGGATATGGTGATGGTATCTTTCACAGCCTTAAAGTACATAGCAATGGTTTTTCTGGTAGTAAAGAAGGTACTTCTTTTTCTGCCGGCGCTGAAGTTACCGTTAGGGATGGGGATGCAAGGCCGGAGGATTGGTATTACATTCAATCCCGGTTTAAGGACGAAATTTCTGATTTAAAGTCTATTGGTGAAAAAGCCGCAGATGGTGCCTTAAGTAAAATTGGACAAACCAAGGTAAAATCAGGAAAATATAGCATGTTGGTTGAAAACCGTGCGGCCATGCGATTGGTTTCCATGTTGATATCCCCATTGTCGGCAGCAGCAATTCAACAAAAAAGTTCCTATTTAGATGGTATGATTGACAAAAGCATAGCCACAGATGTTCTAAGTATTGTTGACGACCCGTTTATTCCAAAAGGTTTGGGCTCAAAATTATTTGATGGACAAGCAATTGCCTCAAAAAAGAGAACAGTAATTGAAAAAGGCGTATTAAAAACTTATTTCGTTGATGATTACTACGGGCGAAAACTCGGGATGGAAATTAATGGTGGAAGTAGTTCAAACTTTATCTTTGAAACAGGGAAAAAATTATTTAGCGAAACAATTACTTCTTTAAATAAGGCTATTTGGGTAACCAGCTTCAACGGAGGTAATTCAAATTCAACAACCGGCGATTTTTCTTTTGGGGTTTCCGGCTTTCTTATTGAAAATGGACAAGTTATAAAACCCATTAACGAAATGAATATTTCAGGAAATGCAAAAGAGTTTTGGAAAAACCTTGTTGAAATGGTTAATGACCCTTATCCGTATTCAAAATGGCGGGTTCCTTCCATGTTATTTGATGGTATTTCTTTTAGTGGGTTGTAGCAACTATCAATTTGAATTATGATAACAAGGATAAAATCTTTTTTTCTGTTGTTAATACTGATTGTTGAAGTTTCGCTTTATTCACAATCATTTACTTTAGGCCTTAAAGCCGGCCCAAATTTTACAAATATAACAGGATATAATTCTATTGTAAGTGAATACCGACAAAGTATTAATGTAAGTGCATTTGCATTTGCACCAATAAGTAAAAATATAGATGGCTTATTTGAACTTAGTTACGAACAAAAGGGCTTTAATTATTCTTTACAGGATATCTCAAATAGTATGAGAACAGAGGGCGAACGGATTTATGATTATCTTACACTTCCTGTTGGTTTTAAGTATAACTTTGGTAAAAAGTTAAAACCTTACGCTAAAATTGGAATTTTTCTGGCAATCCTTTTGGACGCAAAGGATATTGCAACGGAAACAAATTATGCCGTTTCCCCGCCTGTGGAAAATTCATGGGACGAAAGCATAATGTACAAAACTGAAACGATAGACCTGGGGATATTTTTTGGTTTTGGTATTCAATATCAATTTTCATCAAAATTTATACTTTTAATTGAAGGGAACTTAAAATCTGGTTTAATGTTGTTGGAACCTGATCAAATTTTAGTTGAAGAAATGAGACATAAATCATTTTTGCTAAATATTGGGTTTGGATATATTTTAAATAAGTAGATATTTTTTTTAGTAATGCTTTTGATATAAGTGTGTTACTTTTTGAGTACCCTATTAAATTAATAAGGTTTAATCATGATAAATAAACAATCGAAGTAAAATCAAGTGCCAACGGTGCGAAATGTTTTTTTCATAATAACAACTAAAATTTTCAAAAATAAATTTGCCGGATAAAAATCTTTGATTTAGCTTTGCCCCCAAGAATTCAAATAATCCTTTCTTACGAAAGTTGTTTGATTTATACAGAAGAGTGGAGAGAATAGGCTCTGTGAAACTCTGACAACCTGCCTGCTTTAGGCAAGGTGCCAATACCTAATCCCGGAATAACCGGGTAATTATAAATTTAAGAACTGAAATCATGCAAAAAAAATTAAATTTTCTTGTTATCTATTTTAATACCATGTTGGTTTTGTCATCCATTTGGATGTTAATGCTATAGCGCAGGTTTTTTTAATTGACTTTTTATAGTTAAAATCTTGCGCTTAAAACTTCTCTTCATTAGTGGGCAGTAGCTCGCTAATAAAAAATATTGTGCTTCAGTTAATCGAAAGTTGTACTGATCCAATCACCCCACATTAATAAAAATAGCATGAATAATAAAAACGTAATTAAAATAGGCGGTTCCAGCCTAAAAAATATTCAATCAATTCTGCAAGTTGTTAAGGTAACTAAATCTTATGAACAAGCTCCGGTAATAGTTGTATCTGCGTTTTATGGGGTTACTGAAAAAATCAGACAAAGTCTTGAAAATCTTTTTTCAGATGAGGATACTATTTCATCTTTATATGATTTCTTATATCAGTTTAAATCTGAAATAATACTGGAAACCATTGAAAATACTGAATTAAGGAATGAAACCTTTGCACAGGTATCTGAACAATTAAATGAGTTAAGACAATATCTCCAGGGAATTTTCTTTATTCGACATATCCCTGAAAAAGCAAATGACTTTATTTTAAGTTTTGGTGAAAAACTTAGTGCAATTATTCTTAATGGTATTTTTAAGGATAAAGGTATTGTTTCTGGAATAGTATTTCCTGAAAAGGCCGGTTTGATAACCGATGGAGTTTTTGGAAATGCAAGTGTAGACCTGGGGGCTTCTAAAAAGCAAATTCCTGAATATTTTTCAGAAAACAAAATTTATATTGTACCTGGGTTTTACGGCGTTTCAAAAAAGGGTGAAATCACTTTGTTGGGGCGTGGCGGGTCTGATTATAGCGCTGCGGCTTTTGCAAGTTGTTTAAATGGCAAAACACTGGATATTTGGAAAGATGTTGATGGTTTTATGACAGGGGATCCCAAACATGTAATAAACCCAAAACCAATTGAACATCTTACTTATTCAGAAGCGGCAGAATTAGCATATTTTGGTGCCGGAATTTTACACCCAAGGACGGTAGAACCAGTGCGTGACAGTAATATTCCAATTCGGATTTTCAACATTTTTAAAGACCAGCCCCTGGATAAATCACAAACTATTATTGATGATAAAATATCAATACATCCTGAAGTAGCCAAAAGTGTTACTGTTGAATATAATACAGGTATTTTGAGTATAAAAGGCCCTGGTGTGGGGTATATCCCGGGAATTCTTTCGGAGATAACTAAAATACTTAATATCCATGCTATTAACATTAATTCGGTTATAACTTCTCAAATTTCAATAAATTTATTGATCAATAAAGATATAATCGAAGAAGCTGCTAATTTAATTAAGGGGCTGAACTTGAAAGTTATTACAAGTATTAATGTAAAAACTGAAGTGTCATTGATAGCTGTAGTGGGTAATGGTATGACTGAAGCTTATGGCGTAGGGGCAAGGATATTTTCGGCTATTTCCGAAGAAGGGATTAATATACATTTAAGCTCTATAGGTGCCTCAGATGTTGTTACTTACTTATTAATTGATAAAAAGGATACGAGTAGGGCTTTGCACAAATTGCATGAAGCATTATTTCAAACAAATAATCAATCTCGTCGGGTTAATTCATATATTAAAAATTAACTGTCAGATTTGGTGCGGGATGAAAATCAACCAGGTTACGGGGAAACTAAGAAAATCAGAAAAGTATGGAAAATCAATATCATTACGAGACATTACAAGTACATGCAGGACACACACCTGATAACGACACCTTATCAAGGGCTGTACCTCTATATCAAACCTCGTCCTATGTATTTAAGGATTCAGAACATGGTGCAAATTTGTTTGCCTTAAAGGAATTTGGTAATATTTATACGCGTTTACAGAATCCAACAACAGAGGTTTTTGAAAAACGTATTGCTGCCCTTGAAGGAGGAGTTGCAGCTCTTGCTGTTGCGTCTGGACATGCAGCACAGTTTATTGCTTTAAATAATATATTGAAACCGGGGGATAATATTGTAACATCACCTTTTTTATACGGTGGAACATTTAACCAGTTTAAACATACATTTAAAAACCTGGGAATAACCGTAAAGTTTGCTAAAGATGATAAAGCAGAAAGCTTTGAACCATTAATTGATGAAAATACTAAAGTTATTTATGTCGAATCTATTGGAAACCCAGGATTTAGTGTGCCTGATTTTGAAACTTTATCTGCATTAGCCAGAAAATACGATATACCTTTTTTCGTGGATAATACCTTTGGTGCAGGTGGATATTTGGTAAAACCAATAGAGTATGGTGCCAATGTGGTTGTTGAATCTGCTACTAAATGGATTGGAGGGCATGGAACCAGCATCGGGGGTGTAATTGTGGATGGTGGTAATTATAATTGGGGAAATGGAAAATTTACTCAGTTTAGTGAACCAAGTGAAAGTTATCATGGTCTAAACTTCTGGGATACTTTTGGGGAAGGTTCGGCTTACGGAAATATTGCTTTTATTATTAGGGCAAGGGTTGAAGGTTTAAGGGATTTTGGGCCGGCTATTAGTCCGTTTAATTCATTTTTATTGATACAAGGCTTGGAAACTTTATCTCTTCGTGTACAACGAACTGTTGACAATGCGTTGGATGTAGCTAAATGGTTGGAACAGCATCCGGCAGTTGAATCCGTAAACTATCCTGGTTTAAAATCAAGCATAAGTAATGCTAACGCTATAAAATATCTAAATAATGGATTTGGAGGTGTTTTATCGTTTACCATAAAAGGAGATAAAAAAGATACTACTAAATTTGTTGAAGGACTCAAATTGGTTAGTCATTTGGCTAACGTTGGCGATGCAAAAACCTTGATTATCCAGCCTGCTGCAACAACACATCAACAATTAAATAGTGCTGAACAAGAAGCAGCAGGGGTAACAGAAAGCCTATTACGTTTATCTGTTGGAATTGAGCATGTTGATGATATAAAAGCAGATTTGGAACAGGCTTTTGAAAAATTAGAAGAATAGTTTGGGGCACTTGTAGAGACACACGGCCGTGTGTCTCTACAAATGATAATAAACAAATTTGTCAATACCAATTATTAATATAATAATGACCAATATCTATAAACATAATCAATCCTTTCAATTGGAATCAGGTAAATATCTACCTGAAATTGAAATAGGATATACTACTTCTGGAAAAATGAATGAAGATAAATCAAATGTTGTTTGGATTTGTCATGCATTCACTGCTAATTCTGATCCTGCTGAGTGGTGGCCGGGAATGGTTGGTAAAGGTTTAACTTTCGATCCTGATAAGCATTTTATTGTTTGTGCAAACATACTTGGTTCTGCTTATGGAACTACTGGACCATTATCAGTAAATCCGGAAACAGGAAACCCATATTATCGTGAATTTCCTTTTATTACAGTTCGGGATATGGTAAACGTACATCAAATTTTAGCTGATTACCTTACAATTGATAAAATTAGTATTTTAACAGGTGGCTCGGTGGGTGGGCACCAGGCTGTTGAATGGGCTGTGATCCAGCCTGGTAGGATTGAAAACCTAATCCTTATTGCTACAAATGCTAAATTATCGCCGTGGGGTGTCGCTTTTAGTGCATCACAGCGTATGGCAATAGAAGCAGATTCTAGTTTTTATGAAGATAGCCCGGATGGTGGTTCCAAAGGATTGGAAACTGCCCGTTCAATTGCCCTGATCAGTTATCGAAGTAATTTGGCCTATAATAATACCCAGGCTGAACAAAGTGATGATGTCCAACAGAATTATAAAGCCGAATCCTATCAGAGATATCAAGGCAGAAAGTTGAAAGAGCGTTTTAATGCATATTCTTACTACACTTTATCTAAAGTACTGGATGGACACAATATAGGAAGAAGTAGAGGAGGTGTTAAGAATGCATTAGCACAAGTTGAAGCCAAAACTTTGATAATAGGAATAAATTCAGATATACTTTTTTTACCTGATGAACAGTATGAATTAAAACAATATATTCCAGGTGCTGTTTTAAATATGATTGAATCTGATTATGGTCATGATGGGTTCTTATTGGAATATGATAAAATTTCGGGGATAGTTGAAGAATTTATTAATAAAGAAAAAATATATACTGAAGAGAAACAATTTCTCTAATTTCTATATAGTTTCAGTAAGAAAACTCCTATTGTTGATAAGAAAATACTGTGTTTCTTAGGAGGCGTTTTCTTATTGCCACTAAATAATAAGATTTTTTAAAATAAAGATAAGCCATAATAAGGTAGAAAAAAAGAAAAGTATTTTCACATTAATGTATTTCGAAGGCTCAATTTGCAACTTATTCTTCGCATAATAAATCAAGAGGATTTTTTCAAAATAAAACGCGATAATTGTTCCATAGGCAACACCAATTATTCCAAAGTACTGAATTAAGATTATACTTGAAATAATATTGATTACTAATTCTAAAAAACCTGCCTTTAATACAAAGTCAGTTTTTTGCAAACCGATAAAAATAGTTTGAGGAAAAACAAACCGGCTAACAACTAATAGTAAGTATATATCAAATATTCTATAACTCTCAAGAAAATCAGGATTAAAAACTAACGGGTAAAGGTGCTGGCTAATAAGTAGCAATATGATGGAAACCGGAAATAAGGTTTTAATCATTTTTCCCGATTCATGTTTAATCTCATGTAAAACAGGGTTTATTTCTTTTGTACCCGAAAATCTCATTAATAAGCTGTTACTGAATGATGTAGCCATTAGAATAAATATAGGGAATTCTTTTGCTCCATATCTAAAAATTGCAAATTGACTTTCATCAAATTTTAAATTAATAAGTAGTCCGTCAATAAAAACAGCAGAACTTGTTAAAATAGCTGTTATTATTAATGGCCATGAGGTTTTCAGAATTTGTTTGGATATTTTCAATGAAATACTTTCTGAAAACCTATTATATAGCATGTAGGAAAGAATAAACCATTTAATGATTGTAACCACCAGCATTCCATAAAATATCCAAAATAATGGGAGACCTATAATGGGGATCATCCCAACCATTATTATCTGAAGTATAAAATTTAACAAACCATATAGAATAAGTTTTCTATATTGTTTATTTAACAAAATAATATACTCAATTAACCATGTAGAAGGAGTTAAGATTAAGTAAACTACAAATAACATTGTAAGTTCACTGGTTTCAGTTGAGAATAAATCAGGTAAAAAAAGTAATGATAAAAGCACCGTTAGCAAACTAAACACAAGGCTAAGAATAAAACCATTAAAAATTAAAATTCGTAAGTATTTCTGATCACCTTCTTTTTTATTTATAGATAGTATACCTTGAATCAAACCTGTTAGCCAAAAGAATGTGAAGATTGAAAAATAAAATAGAAACGATTCATATATACCTATTTCTTTAGTTGACAGGTAACTTTTTGCCAAAAGAACACTTATTAAGATGTTTGCAGCATATCTCAATAAATGAAAAAATTGTAATGAATTAATATGGTTTGGTTGGATTTTTATCATTTGCATATAATTAATGATAAGAGTTTAAATCGGACAGTGGTTGAATAAATTTATCATTTCTTTTTGTTGAGGGATTTCTTTTTTATTTAATAAATCTTGTATAAGGGTTCATAAATCAAACAAAAATACTATTTTTGGAAAAATAAATATATATTTATATGTAATTAATCAAGATTAGATAGTTAACCATTAAAAAAAATGATCAATATATGGTCAAATTGTTGCAATTCAGCAGAATTGTTTGCAGATTTGTTTTTAAAGGATAATAATATAAATTTGATTTCGTTTTTTATGGTAAGTCATTAATCTATCGAGTTAATAATAATTTTGATTTGATCTAAAACCAATTGAATGGTTTGATATAATTAGACCTTTGGCATGATTTTTTCTTGAATATTATTAGTTCTTTTATTTTTAGATTAATGATAACTTGATGATAAATAACAGTATAGTTGATGTCGGATTAAATAGCTTAAGTTAAAATAGATATGATTTAATGGAACAAGCAATTAAATATAAGAACATGAAAAAAGTATTTTTAAGTATAACTTTGATTTTGTCATTTTCAATTTCTTCGAACGCACAAATAATGGAAATAGTTCAGGTTGAAGGTGGTTCATTCTTTATGGGTAATGATTATGCTGTGAGCCAGGATGAAGCACCCGAACATAAAGTAACATTAAGTAGTTTTTCAATGGGGAAATATGAAGTTACTTTTGAGCAATTTGATCAATTTTGTACTTCGACCGGATGGAAAAGACCGGATGATGCCCAATTAGGCCGCGGCAAGAATCCAGTAATGAATGTAAGTTGGGAATCGGCTGTTTTTTACTGTAATTGGCTTAGTAAAATGGAAGGTTTAGATAAGGCTTATACGGTTAGTCGTGATAGCTTGGCAACAGTTGTCATTTGTAATTTTGATGCAAACGGGTATAGGCTACCTACTGAGGCTGAGTGGGAGTATGCGGCAAAAGGAGGAAACCAGAGCAAAGGGTATGCATTTAGTGGAAGTAATAATCCGAACGAAGTAGTATGGTATGCTGGTAATTCCGGAGGAAGACCTCAACCTGTAGGTACAAAAAAGGCCAATGAAATTGGTATTCATGATATGAGTGGCAACGTTAGGGAATGGTGCTGGGATCTATATGATAAGAATTATTATAAAAAAAGTCCTGAGGATAATCCCACCGGACCTGACAAAGGTGTAAGAAGAGTATATCGCGGTGGTGGTTGGAGTTTTAGGATAAATTATATGAGATTAACTGCAAGGGAAACCATGGGACCGAATAAAAGTTATGGTAATGTAGGTTTTCGGGTTGTAAAAAGGCCTTAATAAATAAACTCAATAATATAAATAAAAAATGTCGGCATTAGTCGACATTTTTTATTTAAAATTGGATATAAAATAAACTATTATAAAAAATATGTAATATCTACTTGTCATGCAAAATGTTTTTTTATCTTTGTATTGAAATAAAGTGAATTTCGGCAAAATTATTGCAGAAATCATTTGGTAAGCTTAAAATGAATATTCTTAATTTTAAATTATCAGAAGATGCAAAATACTATCAGAGTTGAAAGAGCCAAGCAAAATATGACCCAAGGCCAATTAGCTGAAGCAATTGGTGTTTCCAGGCAAACAATTCATGCGATTGAAACGGGTAAATTTGCACCTTCTGTTATTACAGCTCTTAAAATTTCTCAATTTTTTGATACAACTGTTCAGGAAATTTTTCAACTTGACGAAAATGAGCTGGTAGAATCTGTTCAATAGTAGAGTTACTGTTATATTTCACAAAAATGTTGTTTGTTATTTCCCCTGCAAAATCCTTGGATTTTTCTCTAAAAGTTGATTTAAAAGAAAAATCAGAACCGGTTTTCCTTAATGAAGCTCAGGTTCTGGTTGAAGAACTGAGAAAATATAAACATGAGGAATTATCTTCGTTAATGGGCATAAGCGCTAAACTTGCTGAATTAAATTACGAACGTTTTATCAAGTGGCATTTACCCTTTACATCACAAAATGCTAAACCAGCAATTAATGTATTTAAAGGCGATGTATATTTGGGCCTGGATGCAAAAAGTCTTAGCATTAAAGAAATTGAATTTGCAAATAATCATTTAAGGATACTTTCCGGTTTATATGGGGTTTTATCACCCCTTGATATAATTCAAGAGTACCGTCTTGAAATGGGAACAAAGCTTACCAATCCAATAGGTAAGAACCTTTATGAATTTTGGGGAAATAAAATCACATTAGAAATAAATAAGGCTATTGAAGAAAGTTCTGGTGAAAAAGTACTGATTAATCTGGCTTCAAATGAATATTTTAAATCCATTTTAAAAAAGGACCTTAATTATGATGTAGTCACACCCGTTTTTAAAGATTATAAAAACGGGCAGTATAAAATCATTAGCTTTTTTGCGAAAAAAGCCCGGGGGTTAATGTCGCGTTTTATTATCCAAAATAATATTACTAAATCTGAAGATATAAAAGCATTTGATTCAGCTAACTATCTCTTTAACCCAAAACTCTCTAGTGAAAAGGAATGGGTTTTTATCCGGTAACTGATATTAAAAGTGAACATTTTCCCAACCTCAACTTTTCAAAACACAAATGAAAAATGCAAATATTTAATAATCATTACAATATTTTTACTTTGGTTATTGAACGAAGTCGAAATGCCAAATTTCTACATCTTCAAATTTGTTAATTAGCATGATTACCATAATTTTGCACCCAAATTGAACGAATTTCATTTACGATTAAGAAATAGTAAGGTTTTCACCTCACCCGTTTAATGAACCAACTATTTCTAAATCGGGGTTATATCTAAGTAAAGTGCTATTTCGTTACACTTATATCACTCAACTTAGATTGTAATCTGCAAAAAGCAAATTATGGACAGAGAATTTATTATAGGCCTAAAGGAACATCGAATTTTTGGATGGATTGCAAAAGCTTATTGGGTTGAAAAAAAAAATAAAGAGTTTTTTACGGTTGTCGAAAGTGTTTCAGGAAAGAACCTTGGTGAAAAAATTACTGAATATTCTGAAACACAACAGAAACTAATAAAAATTACCGACCAATATACCGATTCGGAAATTACCAAACTGTTCTCAAAGAAAAAGCTATCAACACGTGACTTTATTAGTAAATTTAGTGATGAGGCACTTAAAGTCCGGATACGTGAGTATATTGAAAAAAGGTTAATTAAACTTCTTGACGTACAAAAAGATTCAAATATTTCCCTTTTTTTTAATTCTGATAGTAAAAATGTCTATAGCGAGGATAAAATAACGATACAGTCAGGCTTTTCTGAAACGGTATTTAACTTTTCAAAAGAAGAGGAAGGGAGTAAGTATTTTTTAACGGTTAAGAACGCCCAATCAGAAATAAACTTATATAATAAAGCGGGTTATATTATTACAAATTCCCCTTGCAGTTTGCTTCTCGAAAATAAACTATACTTTTTTAAACCTGAACCTGAAGGTATTGATGGTAAAAAAATACTTCCATTCCTGGTAAAAGAACATATTATTATACCGAAAACAGCAGAAAAAAAATATTTTGAAACTTTTGTGCTAAAATCTATTGAAAAATATAAAGTTAATGCAAAAGGTTTTAAGATAATAAGATTACCAATTGTTCCAAAACCTGTTTTATTAGTTGAAAAGGACTGGAAAGATAAATTTACCATGATCCTTAAATTTGATTACGATGGTAATCTGGTTAGCCCAAGCTATGGCAAAAAGAGGTTTGTAAGGGCAAAATTTGATGAAGATAATTATGCTTATGAACAAATTGATCGTGATTTGGGTTTTGAAAAAGAAAAATCTGATTTTTTGCAATCAGTAGGATTAAAAAAAACAGGCGAATATAATTATAAAATATTGTCTGATGAAGATGTCCCGATTGAAGACACAGCACTGATACAATGGCTAAATCAATTTGGTTCTGTATTAAAAGAAAATGGTTTTGATGTTCAACAGAAGTTTTTTAATAAAAAATATTTTATTGAAAAGGCATGGATTGATTTTAAAGTTAATGACCGTAACGACTGGTTTGATATAAAAGCAACAGTTAATTTTGGTGGGTTTAGTGTCCCTTTTATGAAGTTAAAAAACCATATCAAGAACAATAATAATGAGTTTGTGCTACCTAATGGTGAAATTGCAATTATTCCGGAAGAATGGTTTTCAAAATATCGGGATTTTATTCTTTTCAGTGAACAAAAAGGCAATGATTTTAGATTGGAGAAACATCACTTCCAGGTTTTAAGTAATGATATTGAAGACATTGACCAGGAACTGGTGAAAAAAATGAATCAGATGAGTCATCAGGAATTCAGTGTTTCACCAAAAGTCAATGCTAAATTGAGGCCATATCAGAAATTAGGATATGATTGGATAAATTCATTATATCAAAATAAATTCGGGGCATGCCTGGCAGATGATATGGGGCTGGGAAAAACATTGCAAACCCTGGCTGTTATTCGCCGGATTATGGATTTAGATATTGGGAAGAACGGATCGGTTATAAAGAAGAGAAAAGCTGAACAATTAAGTCTATTTGAACAGGTATCTCCTGAACCTAAAGTTGACCATATTGAAAAAGTGCAGGGTAAAAGAGCAGGACTCATTGTTATGCCTACTTCGTTAGTTCATAATTGGATGAATGAAATTAATAAATTTACACCAGATATTAAAACTTATGCTTATACCGGTACGCGAAGAGAAAAAAACATAGAACATTTCTCAAACTTCGACCTGATACTTACCAGTTATGGTATTGTGCGAAATGATATTGATATCCTCAAAGATTATCATTTTAACTTTTTGTTTCTTGATGAAAGTCAGACAATTAAAAATCCTCTTTCAAAAACATACAAATTAATAATGGAAATTACGGCAAATAACAAAATGGTTTTGACCGGTACTCCAATTGAAAACACATTAACCGACCTTTGGGCACAAATGAATTTTATCAATCCAGGCTTGTTGGGTACTTTAAACTTTTTTAAGGAAGAATTTGTTGACCCTATTGAAAAGCATCAGGATGCAATTTTAAAAGAAGAAAAACAGGAGAAATTGCAAAAAATTATAAGACCATTTTTCTTACGTAGAACCAAAGAAGAAGTTGCAAATGATTTGCCTGACCTTACTGAGACTGTTCATTACTGCTCAATGAGTGAGGAACAACACCGCATTTATGAAGAAGAAAAATCAAAAATACGGAATGTTCTGATTAATTCTTTTGGTAAGAAAAAAAGTACAGTAGAAAAAAATATGCTTATTATTCAGGCATTAACGAAACTAAGGCAGCTGGCAAATCACACTAAATTAATTGAAGAAAAAGATGATAACCCTTCAGGGAAGTTTGATGAGATTATAAGAATGCTTGAAAGTTTAAGAGCTGAAAACCATAAAGTTCTGATATTCTCATCTTTTGTAAAACATTTAAATATATTTGAAGATTATTTCAAGGATAATGAGTGGAAGTATTCAATGCTAACAGGTAAAACTACCAAAAGGGAGGAAGTGATTAATGAGTTTCAGTCCGATCCTGAAAATAGCTTGTTTTTAATTTCATTAAAAGCTGGTGGTTCAGGTTTAAACCTTACAGCTGCCGATTATGTTTTTATTTTAGACCCCTGGTGGAACCCTGCTTCAGAGAGACAGGCTATTGCCCGTGCACACAGGATAGGACAACAAAAAAAGGTTATGGCATACCGTTTTATCACAGAGGGTTCTATAGAGGAGAAAATCCTTAAATTTCAGGAAAAGAAGCAAGAGTTAGCAGATGTTTTTATAAATAATAATAATTCATTTGCTAAATTATCGGAGACTGAAATACTAAACCTTTTTGATTGATTGAATCTAAAATAATACATTTATTATGAAAACTAAATTATTGCTCGTTGTCATTTTATTATCTAGTGTATATTCTGGTTCAGCAATTGTCCAAAATGAAATTATGGATCTTTTTGAGTGATAGTTGGTTGAAAATATAAAGTCTTATCAAATGGTTAAGGCAAATTACCAATTTAATCCAAGCATATTTGATAATCGACAAAATCTACTACTTTTTCTGTTTATATTTGCACAAATTTAATTTATTGTAACGTGAGCAAAGAAGAAATTAATGAATTATTTGAGAAATTCAATCATCTCAATATATTAGTGATTGGTGATGTAATGATTGATACTTATTTCTGGGGTAAAGTTGAGCGGATATCACCGGAAGCCCCGGTCCCGATTATTTCAAGATCAGACATTGAACACCGTTTGGGTGGTGCAGGTAATGTGGCTTTAAACGTGCAGGCATTAGGGGCAACCCCTTATTTGTGTTCTGTGATTGGTAATGATGATAAATCAATAGTTCTTAAAAACTTGTTGAAAAAGAGAGGTTTATCTGATACAGGTGTTGTAACAGATGATAATCGGATTACCACTATTAAAACCCGGGTAATTAGTGATAATCAACATTTGTTAAGAATAGATGAAGAAATCACTGATAATATTTCCGCAGAAACACAAAATAAATTTATTGACAGACTGAAAACCATAATTGCGGAAAAAAAGATTGATGCCATAATTTTTGAAGATTACGACAAAGGAGTTATTACGGAGGAAATTATTAAAGCAGTTGTTGAATTGACTGGCAAAAAAGGAATACCCACATTAGTTGACCCGAAAAAGAGAAATTTTATGAGTTACCATGGTGTGACTCTTTTTAAGCCTAATTTTAAAGAATTAGTTGAAGGTTTAAAACTTGATATAGAGAAAAATGATATTGAGGGGCTCCACAAAGCATCAAACCAATTACGTGAAAACCTAAATATTAAAATGGTAATGGCCACTTTATCTGAACTGGGTATTTATATTAGCGATAATGGATCGTATCATAATATACCTGCTGAAGTAAGGGATATTGCTGATGTTTCAGGAGCCGGAGATACGGTAATTAGTACGGCAAGCCTCTGTCTGGCAGCAGGCTTAAGCCCCAAGAATGTTGCATGCCTTTCAAACCTGGCAGGTGGGTTAGTTTGTGAAAAAGTAGGAGTGGTACCCGTAAATAAAGAGCTTCTCAAAGAGGAATTCCTTCGGTTAAAAGAGCTGAATTATGAATATTGAATTTATAATGCCAAATAATGAAGTCCCGTATACTTGGAAATTGGACTTTAATTATTCATGATTCGAAATTTAAAATAAACTATGAGAATATTTTATTCAGAGTACCAGGCACAATATACATCTTATACTTTTTCTTATGCCGTATATTGTATTAAAGAAAACGATCAGGAGTTTCCTCAAATTCTTGAAAAGGGGTTTTTACCTTATACCAATGACCTGACTGTAAAAAAGGATATCTTCTATCTGGCAAGAAGTACACGCATCAATTTAGAAAACTTTAAAGATACTTCCGAAAATAAAAGAGTAAACAGAAAAATTGAGCCACTGAATATTAAATTAAAAGTATTTAAAAAAAGTGAATTTAAAATTGATGATAATTTTATAAATTTTTGTGTTGATTATGCCGGTGAACGATTTGCTGAAGGAAATATGAATAAAGAAAGGTTTGATTATATATTTAATAAAAGTTATTTCAGCCATATTTTTGTTTTTCAATCGGACGATAAAGTGTACGGGTACGTTTTTGTATCTATAAAAGATAACATGCTCCATTATTGGTATTCTTTTTTTGATACTGATTACCTCAGGGAATATTCTCTAGGAAAATGGATGATGTGGAAAACAGTTAGCTGGGCAAAAGAAAATAAGCTGGATTATATTTATATCGGTACAGCTTATAAAACAAAGGCTCTATATAAAATAAGGGATCATAAAGGTATTGAGTTTTTTGATGGTCTAAAATGGAATAGTGATACGAAACTGTTAAAGCTCCTTTGCCACAGAGACGAGGAGAAATTGGGTGAACATGATATGTTAAAAAATGATAGTGAAAAGAAAAGTATTTTTAATCAATTATTAAATGATTGAATTAAGTTTTTAAGCTTTTCAATGTTAAGGCTTTTAGCATCAACCACTAATTTTGCCCTATTATAATATGTTTCTCTTTTTAGTAATAATTCTGAAACATATTTCTTTAGCTCTTCTTCGTTTTTTTCTTTAATTAGGGGCCTTTCATCTTTGCCACCTTTCAATCGGCTAATAATTAAAGGGATACCTGCTTTTAGATAAACACTAATTCCATTTTGGTTTATTTCATCAATATTATTGAAAAAACATGGAGCACCACCACCTGTAGAAATAACTGTATTTTTATAATTAAAAGTTTTTTTTAAAATTTCTTGCTCAAGTTTACGAAATTTCTCTTCACCAAATTGTTCAAAAAAATTACTAATATTCATCCCTGTTTCAGATTCAATCAAAGAATCCAAATCAATGAAATCATAAGCCATTTTTTTTGCAAGTTTTTTTCCGGCAGTAGTTTTGCCACTGCCCATAAAACCAATAAGATAAATTAACATTTAAATGTTTTTAATATAAAATTGATTGATTAGCATCAGGAAACGAAAAAGTTTTTTTAACATGGTACGAGTTGTGTGTTACAGGTTAAGGGTTGACTCCTACGTGTTATCAACATGCAACTCGAAACTTGCAACAAAATGCTCATTCAATAAAGATAAGCTCCATGTTAAAGAATACAGTACGTTTAGTCCTTAGATGCCTAATATACATCCAAAGGATCATAGAACATAGAAAAAATCTTACTTCCTTTATTTACATCCCAGGGTTGGATGCTTAATACAGGAATATCCATTCCACTTATTAAGTCTCTTGCGTTTGAACCTAATACGTATTCGGAGACCCTACTTTCTTGCCTTGTCATAATAACCACAAGAGCAGATTTGTTTTTAATGGCAGATTCTGAAATTATTTGAGGTATGGAAAGTTTTTCCTCTTGTATTAATTCTGAATCACAATTAATCCCTGCTTCTTCAATAACTTTTTTGGTTGTTCCTAAATTAGTAAGAAGCTTCATTTCATCCCCTTTACCACCATGGGTTTGAATAGCAAGTATACGCATATCAGTATTAAACATTTTAGCAAACTCAATGGCTGCAGTTACCTGCTCACTGGTTTCATATTTAAAATCAAGAGGGACAAGAATCTCATGGTGTTCATTTTTATAGGTATTAAAATCAAAATTACCCCTAATAGTAATTACCGGATAAATTGAATCTAATATAACATGCATAGAATTAGAACCAACAAAAGGTCTTTTGTATTTTGGCAGTTCACTTTTTCCCATAAATATAAAAGCTGGCTTTATTTTTTCTGCCACATCAATTATTTTTTCATAAGGTTTACCATTTTCAACCCGTGTATTCACTTTTATCCCACCTGGAACACTTCCAACAATTTCTTTTAGTTTATTTTGGGCTTCGTTGTTAATTTTTACAATCATTTCATCTGATGAAACTAACTTACTCATAAAACCACTTTCTTCAATAACAGCCATTACCTCAAGGTCGTATTTTGAAATTTCCGCATAATATTTTGCGTACTTTAGTGCTATTAGTGATTGTTCATCAAAATCAATTGCTACAAGTATCTTTTTTTTAGTTTTCATCTTTTTTTATTTTCTAAAGATTATTTCGTTGGTAAAAATAATAAATTGCTATTGGTTTTTGGTTATTTTATTTATAATTTTTTGAGCACCAGGAAATAAAAAAGGCAAACTTCCTGAGAAATTTGCCTTAATGATAATTTCGTTTTCGAAAAAAACAATTATGAATTCAGCTTATTATAGTCTGCCAGAAATTGCTCTAAACCTTTATCTGTCAATGGGTGGTTTAATAAACCTAAAATAGGATTTAAAGGACAAGTTGCCACATCAGCCCCGGCATCAGCACATTGAATAATATGCATGGTATGCCTTATCGAAGCAGCTAACACTTGTGTTTCAATACCATAATTATTGAACATGTCTACTATTTTGTAGATTAAATCAACACCATCTGTAGAAGTATCGTCTAATCGCCCAATAAATGGTGAAACATAAGTTGCACCAGCTTTTGCAGCTAAAAGTGCCTGACCTTGTGAAAATATTAATGTACAGTTTGTCCTGATTCCTTTACCGGATAAGTATTTTATCGCTTTTATACCGTTTTTTGTAACCGGTACTTTAACTACAATTTGAGGATGTAGTGCAGCAAGTTCTTCACCTTCTTTAATCATTCCTTCAAAATCTGTGGCAATTACCTCAGCACTAACATCACCATCAACAATTTCGCAAATGGTTTTGTAATGATTAAG
The DNA here is from genome assembly GCA_039714415.1 of Bacteroidota bacterium. GTDB lineage: Bacteria > Bacteroidota > Bacteroidia > Bacteroidales > NBLH01 > NBLH01. The sequence goes on along the minus strand of JBDLJL010000049.1, from coordinate 13,397 downwards.
TATGTTTTCAGCACCTTTAATGCCTTCTTTAGCCATTAATGAAGGGTTAGTAGTTACCCCGTCTAAAATCCCTAAATCCTGTGCTTCTCGGATTTGATCTAAATTTGCTGTGTCAATAAAAAATTTCATATTTTAAGTATTATAAGACAAAAAATAAAAAGTTTATCCAACTTTGTTTAAAGTTTTATTTTTTCCCATTTTGTCTTGTTTATGAATATTCTATATAAATCATCATGTTTATTGGAATCTGTAAAAATAGTGAAGTTTAAGGCGCAAAAAATTTCAAAACCGCAGTTTACTTTTGTAAATGCTTTGTACTGAGCCTGCCGAAGCAAGAACTTTTGAAATTTTGAAGCAACGAAAAAAATCGCATTTTTATAGATTTTAAGGTAAAAAAAGTGGGTAAGCTACTCATATCGCACCGCTACAACCGCTTACCCTTGCTACCTTCCGGTCCTGGGGGAGTTCAGCAGGAGCTGGTCGTATGAGACTTACCCGAGCGCAAAAGTAAAAACATTTTTTTTTGTTGCAAAAAATATTGAATAATTCTGACAAATTATTTTCTTTGTATAGTGGGAATTAAATTGTGATCTCAATAATTTAAGCATAAAAACTTGGATATTAACTTTTAACAAACAATCAATTACTTTTATTCGGTAAATCTTTAAATTTAATTACTATGGAAAACAAACAAAATGTATGGAAAAATGCGCTTAACTGGGGCTTAATTGTGGGTGTAGTGCTTATTATTTACTCAGTTTTAATGTATTTCCTCGATGTAAATCTTGAAGAATGGGTTAAATGGATTGCTTTTATAATATTATTAGCAGGTATTGTTTATTCCACAATTCAATACAGAGATAATGTTTTGGGAGGATCAATTACCTATACACAGGCACTTGGATTTGGGGTAGTTATTTCTTTATATGCAGCAGTAATTTCCGCTGTTTATTCCTATTTGGAAATGACTATAATTGATCCTGATTTAATCGGCAAAATGATTGCAATAGAAGAGGAAAAAATGTTGAGTCAGGGCATACCAGACAATCAAATAGAGCAGAGCATGGAAATAATCAAAATGATTATGAAACCTGGTATTTTAACTTTAATTTATATTCCTGTGTTAACATTTATTGGATTTGTTTTTTCGTTGATTACTTCAATTTTTCTTAAGAAAGAAGGTGTAAGTGAAACTTTTGATGATGTAGAGTAGTAACAAAACTAAAAATTGTAGGTTGTGGGTTTAATACCAACTCGCAGTCTGTAACGCATAACCCGTATGAACATATCTGTAGTAATATCACTTTATAACGAAGAAGAATCCTTGCCTGAATTAATGGAATGGATTGATAAGGTAATGAAAGAAAATAAATTTAGCTACGAAGCTATTTTAATTGATGATGGAAGTACAGATACCTCTTGGTCTATTATTGAACAACTTTCTGAAAAAATTCCTGAAATAAAAGGTATAAAATTCCGAAGAAATTATGGAAAATCGGCGGCTCTATATTGTGGTTTTGAAGCTGCTAAAGGTGATGTAGTAATTACCATGGATGCTGATTTACAGGATAGTCCGGACGAAATTCCTGAATTGTATCGTATGGTAAAAAAGGATGGATTCGATTTGGTTTCCGGATGGAAGAAAAAGCGCAAAGATCCGGTTTTATCAAAAAACCTTCCCAGCAAATTATTTAACTGGACAGCCCGCAAAATGCACGGTCTTAAACTTCACGATATGAATTGCGGACTTAAGGCATATAATAAAAATGTGGTTAAAAGTATTGAAGTATATGGCGATATGCACCGCTATATACCTGTTTTGGCAAAAAATGCGGGTTTTACCAATATTGGTGAAAAAATAGTAGAACACAGGGCTCGAAAGTACGGTGTTAGTAAATTTGGGATTGATCGTTTTATAAATGGTTTCCTTGATTTACTTACCTTGGTTTTTATGTCAAAATTTGGGAAACGCCCCATGCACTTTTTTGGTTTAATGGGAACTTTTAGCTTTTTTGTTGGTTTTGTTATTCTGGTTTATCTAACCTATGCAAAATTTGTTTACCTGCAATATAAAATGACAGAAAGGCCTTTATTCTTTTTAGGTTTGCTGGCAGTTATTTTTGGATCGCAATTATTTCTTACCGGTTTCTTAGCAGAAATGGTTTCGCGCTCATCTACTGAAAGAAATAATTATGAAGTAGAGAAGAAAATTTAATAAACTTACAAAGTCTACTAGATTCCGCTAAGGCTAGGCATTGGGAAGTTTAAGTTTGTTTCATTAACAAAACTTTGCAGGTTATGATAACTTACAAAATCTCCAAGACTTAGGAAGTTTTATAAAAGAGTTTAGAGAACACTTTTAATACCTCAATCCTTACTTTATTTTTTGGGGGTGCAACCATTTGTCTGTGTTCTAACCCAAATCTTTTATTATTTGGTAATTATCTTCACCCAGATCCGGTGCTTCCCAAATATTATCATTCAAATCTTCATTAAATTTTATTGGTTGGTTAAAAGACTTTAGCGGGGTGTTTTTTATTGAGGATATTTGCTTTCTATCTTGAATATGCTGGTTTCTTAGGATGTCATCAAAATCATTAACAGGTGAAAGACAGGCATCTGTATTTTTTGTATGTGCAACCCATTCATCACGGGTTTTTGTTTTAAACAATACTGTTAGTTTTTGCTTTAGATTATTTTTTTCTGATATTTCAGGCAAAACCCATTCTTTCCATTCCGGTTTTTCTATAAGCTCACAGAAAATATTCCAAAATTTTGGTTCAAGCGCTGCAAGGGCAATCCATTTATCATCAGCACATTGGTAAACATTATAATTTGCCAGTTTTCCTGATAAGGCGCCTGAAGATGTAGAGCCGTTTTTTTTATCTGCCCAATATTCAGTAGCAGCCATAGTCATTAGCGGCATAATTCCATCCATCATGGAAATATCCACTTTTTGAGCTTCGTTTGTTTTGTCCCTGGCCAGTATTGCTGTTGATACAGCTGCAAGCAACATGTACGAACCACCAGCTATATCCGCAATTTGAAAATTCGGGATAACAGGTTTCCCATTTTCATCACGGTTTAAATTCAATAAACCTGAATTGGCCATGTAATTCAAATCATGACCGGCCATATTTGAATACTCACCATTTTGGCCATAGCCTGATAAGGAAACAAATACAATATTAGGCTTATGTTTTTTTAATTCATCAAAACTAAGCCCCATTTTATCCATCACCCCGGGGCGAAATTGTTCAATTATTACATCTGCTTTTTGTAATAGTTTGTAAAAAATATGAATATCCTTTTCTGAACTAAAATTTAAAGTTAAACTTCTCTTCGATCTATTTAATGTCTGATAATAAGCAGATTGTCCATTTATAACCGGCGGGTAATCACGAATGTAATCGGGTGAATCCGGATCCTCAATTTTTATTACATCAGCACCCATTTCTGCCAAGTACATAGTGGCCAAAGGACCAGGTAAAAGTCTTGTAAGATCCAGAATTCTGATTCCTTTCAGTGGGCCGTTTTTTTCAGGCCTGACAATAGATTTTTTATCGTCTGAAAGTTGATCGGCTCTAAAACGACGAAAACATTTAGTAAATTTAAGCATTTCATTAATATTGGAAACTTTTAATTTACCTGTCAGTAGAGCCATTTGTGGATTTAGCTTACCGGTTTCTAATAAAATATAGTTTTTAGCCTTTGTCTTTAAGCTGCACTTTGGTTTGTTAGATAAATTTTCAAAAACCTTACATTCTCCATTGTTTATAACAACATGAAATTGCCCACCGTCATCACCTTTTATTTCAAAATTGATAATGGTATGATAATCTTTTGCTTTTTCTTCTTTAAATCTTTGCGGAATGGATTTAATTAATTGTTTTGCTGTTATTTGCATGGTTTTTTATTTTATAAACTTACAAAGTCTTTAGGCATTGGGAAGTTTAAGTTTGTGGTGTTGGGTCAAATCTGTTGATGAACCGACGGGTTAACCCGTCGGTTGTGAATTTTGTTGCAATAATCAACAGTATCAACCCAGTTCCAAGTTTGTTTCATTAACAAAACCTTCCAAGTTTATCCTGAGTGTAAGGTCTTTTCTATCAGTAACTTACTTGTTTGTTTTTACTTTTTAACATTACAAAAACAAAACTTTGCAGGTTACATTAGAACAACCGATAAAACAACCTTGTAAATTTTTTCATTTCATTAAGGTTACTAATTTTAATCTTTCCAAAAGCCACAGCCATTTCCGGGTTTCGTTTTCCAAGTTCTAATTCTTCATAAATCTTATCTTTTGCTTTTATTTTGCATTGAGGTTCACCGGTTAAGCCTTCTGTAACTTTGCAAGTTTCATTTTCAATTATCACTGTAAATTCGCCGCCCTGTTCACCGGAAATCATAAATTGTATAACAGTGCTATAACCTTCTGATTTTTCAGGCCGGAATCTTTGTTCCAATGAAAGGATTATCTCTTTTGCTGTTTCAGCTTTAATTTTAGGTTTAGAAGATGAGCCTGAAAGGTCTTCTTTTTGTTTTCCCTTTTCCGTAAATTCTTTATCTCCTTTATATGCAGACTCATACTGAGTATCATCAATAATCATTTTTGCAATAATTTCACGCATAATATCTGATGTACCACCAACAATTGTCCCAACACGTGCATCACGGTAAATCCTGCTGATAGGATAATCATTCATATAACCATAACCACCAAACATTTGCAGGCATTCATCAGCAACTGTTTTAGCCAGCTCTGATGCTTTTAATTTTGCCATTGAGCTTTCTTTAACCGCAAATTTACCCTGATCGTGCATCCAGCAGGTGTGGTATACAAATTGCCTGCACGATTCAACTTCTGTTGTTAAATCAGCTATTTTATGCCTGAGTACCTGAAATTTATTAATAGGCCGTCCAAATGCTTTTCTTTCTGACATGTATTGCAACGATTCTTTAATTGTATCATCAGCTGCCGCAACAGAAACAATGGCTGCTGTCAGGCGCTCTAACTGGAAACTTTCCATAATGTAATAAAAGCCCTTGTTTTCCTCACCAACAAGGTTTTTTTCAGGTACTTTTACATCATCAAAAAAGATTTCTGCTGTATCAGAACTATACCAGCCCATTTTATCCAATTTGGTTTTGCTAATCCCTTCGCTATTCATATCAACCACAAGTAGAGAAATTCCGCCAATTCCTGCTTCTTTGTCTGTTTTTACAGACAGTGTAATAAAGTCTGCATAATATCCATTGGTGATAAATGTTTTTGAACCATTAATAATATAATTATCACCATCTTTTTTCGCAGAAGTTCGAATATTGCCAACGTCAGTTCCTGCACCCGGTTCCGTAATTCCCAGGGCACCAACTTTTTCTCCGGTGATTGCTTTGGTTAAATACTTTTCTTTCAAATAATCAGAACCCATTTCTGAAATATGGGCTACCGCCATAAATTCATGTACACTAACTGAAGCCGCAAAGCCACCATAACCTGCTTTGGTAATTTCTTCAAGAAAAATAACAGAAAAGAAAAAATCCAAATCCATCCCACCATATTTTTCGGGATAATTAATGCCCAAATAACCCATTTCACCCATCTTTAACCAAAGATCTTTGGGGATTTGCCTGTTTTTTTCCCATTCATCAGCAAATGGGACTACTTCTCGTTTTATGAAATCCCTAATTGATTGGCGGAACAGGTCATGTTCTTCATTATAATATATTGAATCCATTATTTTACATTGTTAAACTGTTATATTGCTATATTGTAAATACAAGCATGCAGTGTATTTACTCAGATAAGCTGATACGCTGACATACTAATATGGAATTATCATTTTCTAATTTCCATATACTCACATTTTCTAATTTCTTAATCTTTGTAAAATTTCTTTTTTTCGTTAATGTATTTTTCAAACAAAGTTGCTGGTTTAAATCGTACACCATGCTTTTCTTCCAAAGATTTTAATAAATTAAGAATGTTTTCAGAGCCTTCATAATCAACATACCTAAAAGGCCCGCCCCTAAATGGTGGAAAACCCAAGCCAAAAATGGCACCTATATCACCATCAAGTGGTTTTTCCAATATACCTTCTTCAAGACAAAGAACTGCTTCGTTAACCATCATCATTGCCATACGTTGTTGAATTTCTTCAGCAGATATATTGTTATTTTTAGAAGGAAAAAATTCATAAATATCAGGATTTATTTTTCCTCTTATTTTTTTTCCTGTTTTTTCATCATATAAAAGGAAACCTTTTTTATTTTTCTTTCCTTTAAAACCCTTTTCTTCCATTTGTTTTAGGATATCGTTTGCTTCTGCTCCTCGTTCTTCAAACATTTTACCCAAACTGCCTGATGTTACATGAGCGCCTACATCTATACCAACTTCATCAATTAGAGTTACCGGGCCTACAGGGAAACCAAACTTTTTCATAGTTTTATCAATAAACAGAGGATCAACTCCTTCGTTCATTAATAACAAGGCTTCGTTCATAAATGGTGCTAAGATTCTTGTAGTGTAAAAGCCCGATCCATCCTTTACCACTATGCAGGTTTTACCTTGTTTTATACCTACATCTAATGCTGTTGCTGTTACCCAATCGCTTGTTTTTTCATGGACTATTATTTCAAGCAATGGCATTTTCGGGACTGGCGAAAAATAATGCATCCCGATAATATTTTCAGGTTTTTTTGATTTTGCTGCAATATCCTTTATGGGCAAGGCCGATGTATTTGTTGCGATTATGGCATCTTCCCGGATATTTCCCTCTAGTTCTGCAATTACTTTATGTTTTAACCCGATATCTTCAAAAACAGCTTCGATAATTAAATCAGCCTTGCCAAAACCAGTGTAATCTACACTTGTATTAAGCTTATTCATTAAGATATCAGCTTCTGTTTTCAGGTAAACTTTTTGTTTTACTTTTTTTGTTAAAACTTTTCGGATATTTTTTCTTGCTTTAGAGAGCATATCTTCACTAATATCCTTTAATATAATTCCCCAGCCTTTTTGTAAACTTATTTCAGCAATACCTGCACCCATTAAACCTGCACCAAGTATGGCCATATTATCCACTTTTTTAACCTTTTCCTGTAACGGGTTTTTCTTTAAGGAAGTCATCCCAAAGAAAATATTAATCAATTGCTTAGCTTCAGGTGAATGAAGTAGTTCCTGAAACAGTGTAACCTCATTTTCGATACCTTTTTCCAGCTTATTTGATAAGCCATATTTTACACTTTCCAGTATTTTAAAAGGTGCAGGATAGTTACCATAAGTTTGTCTTTGAACTATTTGACCGGCTTTTTTAAAAATAATATTTCGTGTTAGCGAATTACTTTCCAAAGCTTTCATCATGAAAGGCCTTTTATCTTTACGCTTAAATTTACCTTCCGCTAATTTTAAAGCATGTTTTTTGGCTGCTGTCAATAATTTAGGACGATCAACTGTTAAATCGACCAAGCCAATCTTACGTGCTTTTGAAGCGAAAACATTTTTCCCTGTAAGCATTATATCAAGTGCTGCCTGTACTCCAACTAATTTTGGAAGCCTTTGTGTGCCACCCATTCCGGGCAACAAACCTAATTTTACTTCAGGCAGTCCCATCATTGTTTTTGGATCATTGGCAGAAATACGTCCCGCGCATGCAAGACTGATTTCTGTCCCGCCCCCCATACATGCCCCATGAATGGCAGCTACAAAAGGTTTTTTCGAGTTTTCAATCCGCAACAAAAGTTTATGGCCAATAAGTGCAGTTTCTTTTGGCTCGTCACCTTCCATTTCAAGAAAAGTTTTAATATCTGCCCCGGCCATAAAATCTTTTTTGGCACTGATCAATACAACTGCTTTTATTTCATTGTTTTTTTCAATTTCATCTAAAATCAGATTGAATTCATCAACACTATCAGTTGAAATAATATTGTATTCTGAATCATGTTTATCCATTTGGATTATGCCTACTTGATCTTCTATTTGTAGTGTTAAAAAGGCTTGTTTGTTTTCCATATTTTTTTTATTAGATTTTTTTTGTGATCATTACTGTCGGTGTGGCTTGGAGCCACGCCGACAGTTTAATTTCAATTTTCTATTTTTCTTTAATAAAATCAAATTCATCAAAATAGAAATCAGGGTTAGGGATATCTACCTTCATACTTTTTATTTCTCCTTTTTCATTCATAAAAAACTGAACAGTACCAACAGGCAATGAGGGTGTATTTCTAAGTTTTACTGTAAACACGTCATAATGATAATGTTCCAAATCACCAATAACATCAGGTGCAGGTTCATATTTCAGAATTAATTTTCCGTTTTCTTGTTCTATTATTGCTGTTCCGTATGCTTTATCTGTATATCTTCCCGTATAATTTTGCAGGTCAAATGATGGTTTTGTCCCTTCAATTTTATCTTCTTTTAATTTGTTTACACGTTTAGCTTCTTGTTTAACCCCTGATTTGTAATAGCCTAAATATTTTTTTGACCAATCTTTATCTTCATTTTCAAAATACATATCAAAAAATTGGTATGCCAATGCCGATGGCAAATAATTAATACTATTTGTAAGTATTACTATCCCAATATTTTCCTCGGGGATCATAGCAACTTTCGAAATCATTCCTTCTGAGCCACCTCCGTGGTTTATTACTTTTTTTCCGTTATAATCGAATATATTCCAGCCTAAACCGTAGCCTTTAAAATGTATATTAGGATTATTCTCAAATGCCCCTTTACTAACAGGCGTTGGTGTAAACATTTTACGAACTTCCCAAATTTGTTTTTCACTTACTACTTGTTTATCACCGAGTTTTCCGTTGTTTAATTGAAAAATCATCCATTTTGCCATGTCAGCAACGCTTGAGTTGATGGCTGCTGCAGCTGGGCAATTATCCCAGCCCAAATACTTTACAGGAATTGGTTTATTCCCGGGTTCTATATGATAAGGTATAGCCGTGTTTCCTTCCAAATCTAAATCTTTTACAGATGTATTACTTGATTTCATGCCTAATGGGATTAAGAAATTTTGTTTGATGTAATCCTCCCAGGTCATTCCGCTCAGTTTCTCAAGGATTAAACCGGCTGCGGAAAACATTATATTTTGATATCCAAAGTGTTCCCTGCATCCATAATAAGGTTTTAAATATTGTGCCCTTTTTACAACTTCTTCAGTACTGTAATTTGTGTAATACCAAAGCAAGTCGCCAGAGAAGGTATATAATCCACTTCGGTGAGAAACCAGGTCTCTGACAGTTATATTCTGGGTAACATAAGGTGAGTAAAGCTTAAACCAGGGCAAATGGTCAACAACTTTGTCGCCCCAGTTTAACTTACCTTCATCAACTAAAATTGACAATGCAGCAGTAGTGAACGCTTTTGAGTTAGAGGCTATTGCAAAGAGTGTATTTTCGTTAGTTTTTTTCTTTTTTTCAATATTCCGTATTCCATACCCTTTTGAAAAAATTACTTTTCCATCTTTTACAATAGCTACAGCCATTCCCGGGATTTCCCATTCGATTCTTGCACTTTCAATATATTTATCAATTTTTTTAAGATCAATTGATTGAGCTGTAAAAGAAACTGGCTTTAGAATAAAAATAAATAAAAGAAAAATAAAACCAGTTTGAAAGTTGCTAATGAATTCTTTGATTTTTATAATTTTCATTGTTAGATTTTTTGCAAGAAAATTGATTTTAAGAAAAATACTTTAAAAAATTGCTTGAAAGATATAAATTTTAAAGAAAAATTACTACTTTAATTTTTAAAATATATATTTGTAAAAAAAACATCACTTATGGCGCTAAATTTAAATAAAATAAAAGGGCTTTTTGTTGTCCCTGATGATGAAGAGGTAATAAATAAAACATCTGAGAAAAAAGCGGAAAATAAAAAAACAGAAAATAAGACTAAAGCACCTGAGAAAAAAGTAGCAAATACAATTAAAACTTCAACAACCAGTCCTGGTAAAGGGGAATTTAACAAACCAATATTTGAATCATTAACTAAAGCAATTGCTGATGCAAATCTACCGGGTGAAGATTACCTGGAATTTATTAGTGCATTGCAGGCTATGAAAGATATCCCGCTTGACGAAAAGGTGAAAATGCAAACGGTTCTGGCTACCTTATCAACAAAAGGGCTTAATGTTCAAAAAATAATTGAAAGTGCTGATTATTATACGAAAGTGCTTGAAAATGAAAAGGAAAAGTTTAAGCAGGCTATAATTAAACAAACCGAAGGGAAGGTAGGTAATAAGCATAAACAAATAAAAGATTTGGAAGAAAAAAACAGGCAAAAGGCGGAAAAAATAAAAGCACTAACAGATGAAATTAATAATAATACAACACAAATAGGACAATTTAAAAAAGATCTGGAAAAAGCTGATTTAAAAATTAAATCAACAGAAAATAACTTTAATGTAACATATTCATATGTTGCAGACCAAATAAAAAATAAAGTAGAAAAGATTAAAACATTATCGGCTAATTAAGAGTTTTGTCAAATTCTGTTAGATTTATATGATGTAAATTAAGTTTGATTAGAAGAATCGACTTTACAGGTTATTTTGTGCGTAGAATAATTTCTTAGCAAAAATTTATAAGCAATAAGTACCTGTTGAATAATAGAAAGGAATAGCAAATAATTAGATAATATTAATAACCAATCATAATAATATAATTTTAAACAATCAAATAATGGATGACCTAAATAAACAAAAAATGAAAAGCTTCTGGAAAAGACCAGAAGGTGTAGCAGGAGCAATATTTATAGTTGGACTGGCAGTTGTATTTGTAATGTTTTCAGTACCAATTCTTGCTTTTATACAAAGTTTGCTCACAAGCCTAATTACAACTATAGCTTTATTTGTGGTTTTAGGTCTTATGATTTACATTATACTTGATCCTAAATTCAGGGCTTTGGTATGGTATGCATACAAAAGTGTTATGCGATGGATAACAGGCTTATTTGTTCAAATTGACCCAATAGGCATCCTTAAATCCTATATTGAATATTTGTACAATAACCTAAAAGAGATGAATGCCCAAATCGCAAAATTAAAAGGGCAGATGTCTAAAATGTCAAGGTTGATTGATAAAAACAGGAAGGAAATGGAAGATAACCTTAAAATGGCTGAACAAGCCAAGAAAAAAGGTAATATGGAGCTGGTTGCTATCAATACAAGACAATACGGAAGGTTAAAAGATACAAATGCAAGGTATACCACTTTGTTGAACAAAATTCAATTGCTGTATAAAGTCTTGGCAAAAATTCATAAAAATTCAGGTTACCTGATTAAAGATACAGAAAACGAAGTCAGGATGCGTGAGCAGGAACGGAAGGCAATTCGTGCTGGTCATTCAGCGATGAAAAGTGCCATGAATATTATTAGTGGCGATCCGGATAGGAAAATGATGTTTGATATGGCTACAGAAGCCGTTGTTGAAGATGTTCATAATAAAATAGGGGAGATGGAGCGTTTTATTGAAGTTTCCGGTACTTTTATTGATAGCATTGATTTGCAAAATGGAGTTTATGAACAGGAAGGACTTGAAGTTCTTGAGAAAATGGAAAAAGAGGGTATGTCATTTTTACTTGGTGACTCTTCAGCCGATTTATCCAGTGAAAAAGAAGTTGAACAGGAGGTAGAAAATGATGTGGGGAATATCAGTAATTATTCAAACCTTTTCGATTAAAGTTATTTAAACCAAAAAGTATTAATTAAAAACAACTTAAATATATTGTTATGAAATCAAAATTAACTCCTTTTTCAAAATTATTAATTGTTGCAATTATTATAGGAGGTATTGTTGTAGCAGTGAATTATATTCCGGGATTAAAAGAAACTTTTTATCCTACAGGTCAAACCTCTACTTCTGACGATTCAGATAGTGACGAAGATTATGCATCATCAAATAAGGATGTGATTAAAATTGGTGTAGTTACCTGGGGCGGTTATGCTGGTGGACAATATTTTAACGAAGGCTTTAAGGCTAATACAAAATCCCGTTTTTACAAAGATTATGGGTTTAAGGTTGAATTTAAAGTTTTAGATGATTTTAATGCATCCAGAAGTGCATGGAAAGCCGATGAGGTTCATTTACTTTGGGCCACAATTGATGCTTTTACCACTGAAGTTGGTGGTTTGTGGGAAGAATATGAGCCACAGGCTATTTTCCAGGCGGATTGGTCACGTGGTGGTGATGCGGTGGTTGTTAGGCGTGGTATAAACAAAGTGAGTGATTTAAAAGGTAAAAAAATAGCTTTTGCTGAAATGACCCCAAGCCACACTTTTCTTCTTTGGCTTTTAGAAGCAGGAAATATGAAGCAAAGTGATATTGAGGCAGTTAAAGTAGCAAGTGCTATTGATGCAGCTGATTTGTTTAAAAAAGGCCAGGTAGATGCCGCTGTGGTTTGGAGCCCTGATGATGCAGCCTGTATTAATGCTGTAAAAGGTTCAAAAATATTACAAAACACTAAACAAGCATCAAATATTATAGCTGATGTATTTGTTGTAAAAAAAGAGTATCTGGAGAAAAACAGACGTAAGCTGGAACAACTTGCTGAAGGATGGTTTAAAGGGGCAGCTGAAATAAATAATGATGATAAAGCAAAACAAAAAGCAGCAAAAGTTCTTCAAGAAGGACTAGGTATGTCCTATGAATATTGTTATGATGCAATAAATAATGTACGCCTTTGTACTTATGGTGATAATGTGAATTTTTATAACCTGAAAGGCAACTTTACAGGTGTTTCCGGCGAGGATATTTACAATAAAATGGAAGTTAAGTATCAAAAAGTTGGTTATATTACGGATAAAATCCCAAGCTGGCGTTTGGTTGGTAATTCATCTTTAATAGCAGCTTTAAATATGAGTGGTGCTGAGCAAGCATCAGAAGATGGGGTAACTTTCTCAAAAGTTACGGAAGAAGTAAAAACTGCAGAAGCAATATCTACCAAATCAGTAAGTATTACCTTTAGCACAGGTTCATCAAGCTTAGATGAAAACATGAAGTATATTATTGATAATGAGTTCCTTGATATCGCTAAGTCATTTGCAAATGCCAGGATTAGGATTGAAGGGAATACTGATAACACAGGTAGTGCAGCAACAAACAGGACATTATCATATAAAAGAGCCCAGGCGGTAGTTAACTACCTGGTAAACGAACATAATTTTGATAAGAACCGATTTATTGTTATTGGTAACGGACCTGACAAACCAATAGCAAACAATAATACAACTGCAGGGCGAGCAAAAAACAGGAGAACTGATTTTGAATTAGTTGGGAAATAACATATAAGTGCTCGTTAAGAAATAACCTTTACATTCAAACTTGTTCTTTTGTCCTTTTTCTGCTTAAAAAAACGCTTTAAATAGGCTCGCTATTTGCAGTTTTTT
>JBDLJL010000048.1:0-32079 GCA_039714415.1 Bacteroidota bacterium | reverse complement strand
CCGAAAAAGGAAAATCAAGAACCGTAAGTGAGTGGTTTAAAATTATACAAGAAAAAACCGAATATCGGTTCTTTTATAATGATGATGTTGACGGTTTGGATAAAAAAATTGTACTGAATACTAAAATTAAGGAAATTGAAAATGTTCTGATAGAGCTAAAAGAAAAGACTTCCCTGAAATTTAAAATGCTTGAAAATAAGCTTATCGTGGTAGTTCCAACAAATACCACTTTGCAACCAATTGTGGTAAAAGGAAAGGTTGCCAGCCTTGATGAACCAGAGGGATTGCCGGGTGTTAATGTATTTGTTAAAGGTAGCACTGAAGGCACAATTACTGATTTTGATGGGAAATATTCATTAAAAGTATCTGATAAATATGATATACTGGTCTGTTCATTTATTGGTTACGAAAAACAGGAAATCCCGATTAATGGAAGAACTAGTATTAATATTGTTCTGGAAAGCAATACAGAGTCTATTGAGGAAGTTGTTGTTACTGCACTTAACATTTCAAGGGATAAAAGCTCTTTGGGATATTCTATTACTCAAGTAGATAATAAAGAGCTTGCAACTGTTAAACAGAACAATCCTATAAATTCATTAGCCGGAAAAGTAGCTGGTTTGCAAATTTCAGGTGCTCCTTCCGGGGTTGATGGCTCTTCAAGGGTTGTTTTACGAGGAATATCTTCCTTGTCAAGCGGAAATAGGCCGCTTATAGTTGTTGATGGTATTCCTGTTAGTGGCGGAACTTATGGTAGTGCCAGTGAATGGGGTGGTACAGATAAAGGTGATGCCCTTTCGGATATAAATCCTGACGACATTGAATCAATGAGCGTGCTTAAAGGTGCCGGAGCGGCTGCTATTTATGGATCCCGCGGTGCTAACGGTGTAATTCTTATTACCACAAAAAAAGGAAAAAACCGTAAAGGCCTTGGTATTTCTTTCAATACAAGTTTTATGCTTGATAACCCAATGGTATATCCTGATTTGCAAGATGAATACGGACAGGGGGCTTATGGCCGCTATCCAACAGAAGTTAAGGGTGATATGGATGTGATAAAAGGTGAAGAACCCTGGATATGGAGCTGGGGCAGCAAAATGGATGGTTCACAAAAGATGGATTGGTTAGGAAATATGGTTCCTTATGAATCCCAACCCAATTATTTTAAAGAATTCTATCGCACAGGAATTAATTTAATAAACACACTGGCTTTTGATGGTGGTAGTGAAAAAACAACATTCAGGGCATCTGTTACCCAACAAAATGGTAAAGGCATGTATCCTACCAATGATTTGAGCAAACAGACGTTTAATATACATGGTTCTACCAAATTAAGTGAACGTATAGAGTTAGATGCTAAGATGACTTATATTCACAATAAGGTTGATAACCGCCCATATCTTGCAGAAGATCCTGCTAATGCCGGTTGGTCTCTTGGTGCTTTACCCCGGAATGTTGTCCTGCAAACTGTAGAAAATAATTCAGAAGATGATGATGGAAGTGAACAATGGGCTTGGGACCGTACAGTGTCTAACCCATATTGGACAATGAACAACAAAATAAATAATGACGAAAAACATCGTATTCAGAGTTTAGTTTCGCTTAAATTAAATTTTACAGATAAACTAAATTTAATGGTCCGTACCGGACTTGACCTTACTAATAGAAAGGCAAAAGAATATGCTGCTATGGGTAGCTATAATGCGACGTCATATCAAGGTTTTATGAATCAGTCATTCAGTGGCAGTTATGAGTGGAATAATGATTTTCTTTTAGCTTATGATAATCCCATAAGTGATGATTTTCGCATAAATTTAAGTTTAGGTGGTAACCACAGGTATGAACAATGGAGCAGCATAGGCCAAGGTGGAAATGACTGGAAAATTTCTGATTTTTATCATATAAGCAATGTTAATAATTTTTATACATGGGAAAGCCGGGGCGAGAAAGAAGTTTTATCATTATATGGATTAGGGACTTTTTCTTTCAAAAGTTACCTGTATTTGGATTTGACATACCGTAACGATTGGTCATCAACATTACCAACAGATAATAATAATTATAGTTTTTATTCGAGTAACATCAGCTTCCTGTTTTCTGATGCATTTAATATGGGTTCTGATGTTTTTACAAAAGGAAAAATCAGGGCATCTGTAGCACAAGTAGGAAATGATGCAGGGCCATATCAAACAATGAACTATTACAGTGTTTCTCAATCAAATTTACCATATCCTATAGGTAGTATGGGTGGTCAATTGGCTTTTGAGGATTTTAAACCGGAAATAACCAACTCCTGGGAGGTTGGAACAAACTTAAATTTTTTCAAAAACAGGTTGGGTGTAGACCTTACTTATTACGATGCAACTTCTAAAAATCAAATAATGAATGTAGAGTTGGCTCCTTCAACAGGGTTTTATAGCCGTAAAATTAATGCAGGCGAAGTGAGAAACTATGGATATGAAGTTTTAATTAACGGTTCTGCTATTTCAGGTAAAAAGTTTAACTGGGATCTGTCCCTAAACTTTTCAAGGAACATAAATAATGTGGTTTCTTTAACCGAAGGAGTTGACAGGAGGGTGTTGTTAGAAGCTGTTACAGGTTTTGCTTTTGTTGAGCTTAGAAAAGGGGAACCATTTGGTTCAATTTATGGAAATGATTATGCTTACAATGAGAACGGACAAAAACTTATTGATGATTCTGGTAATGCCATAAAAGGGGGATATAAAAAACTGGGGGATATAAACCCTGATCTGACCGGTGGCTTATCTAATAATTTAACATATAAAAGCTTAAGGCTTAGGTTTTTGATTGATTTCCAATTGGGAGGTGAATACTATTCTTCATCAAGACTATATCACGATTTATTCGGTACATCAAAGAAGTCTTTGAAAGGCAGGGATGAGTGGTATGCTACCCACGAAGGACTTTTATATAGTGACCCAAAGGCAGGGGTTGTACCTAAAGGATATGTAGAAGATGGTGTTAATGTAAATACGGGTGAACCAAACGAAGTAGCTGTTCAACCAATGTACCGTAACCTTAATGTTATTTATTTTCAGAAAATTGTTTCTGATTACATAGTTGATGCAACAAATGTGCGTTTAAGAGAATTGTCATTAGCTTATACACTGCCTCAAAAATGGATGGACAAATCATTCTTTACAAAAGTAAGTGTTTCATTTATAGCAAGAAACCTGTTTTTCTTTTATAATGCATCCGGTGATTATGATCCTGAATCAGGTTTTAATTCAGGCAGTATTGGAAATGCTTTTGAGCTGAACCCAATGCCAAGTGCCCGAAGTTATGGATTTAATTTGTCATTGAACTTTTAATAAAAAAGAATCTAAATAATGGAAACAATAAAAAGTAATAAAAATAAGATACAGTTTGTTTTAATCATGGCAATTGTAATATCTGGTTTAACAAATTGTACGGATAGGTGGGAAGAAATGAATACTGACCCCAATGCGCTAACGGAAATTCCGGATGAATATTTATTTACCAATGCTGTTCGTGGTGCATTTAACGATAATACGAGCTATTTTCATTCTACTTTTGGCGGACAGTACGCCCATATTTTTGTGGCAAGCAACTGGGTAAGGGATATTGATAAATACAATGGTGTTGGAACTAAGGACTATCCAGGATATATATATGAGGCTACATATAATTCATCAATACGCAATTCTGTTGAAGTTATTGGATTGACATCAGCCGGTGAAAAGTATGAAAACAAATGGCGTAATGCCCAAGCGCAGATAATGGCCATTGTCAGCTTTTCTAAAATAACTGATGTTTTTGGTGATGTGCCATATTCTGAAGCAGGAATGGGTAAATCAAGCATTTATAAGCCAAAATATGACAGGCAAGAGGATATTTATAGTGATATGGTAGATCGTTTAAAAAATTGTATCACTGTATTAAAAGAGCCGGAAGCTGAAGATCATGTTTATGCTACAGGCATAGACCCTATTTATGATGGAAATGTTGATTATTGGATACGTTTTGCCAATTCTTACCGGTTGCATCTCGCAATGCGTGCCAGATTTGCCGATCCCGGGAAATACGAACCCGTTATTGCTGAATGTCTTTCTGAATCTTTAATTGAAAGCAATGATCAAAATCCCACTTTATTAACATCGGATGCTAAAAGTGATTTGTATAACCCATGGTGGAGTAATTGGAATGCCAGCCAGGCAGGTGTTTATAATCAGATGTGGTCAGAGAAATTTATAAATACCCTAAAAGCAACTAATGATCCACGTTTGTTTTTTTACGCCACTAAAAACCCTGAAGGCGAATATGTGGGATTTCCTAATGGGCTTAATGACAATGAATATTCAAAATGGAACAGAAAAGATGTATCCATTCCGTCGGGTGAGTTCTTTGCTAAAGATCAGCCAATATATTTAATTACAGCTGCGCAAATAGGCTTGTTAAAAGCCGAGATTGCACTTTTCAATATTGGTGGTGTAGGTGGTGATGCTAATCAAATGTACCAGACTGCTATAACAATAGGCATGGAGCAATGGAATATTGATACGGATTCAATTAATAACTATTTTGCTAATGAAAGCGAAGCAGAGCTTAATGGTGACCAGGAAAATATGTTCCGCCAAATAAGCACACAAATGTGGATTACAAGTGTCCCAAATGCCCTTGAATCCTGGTGTACAATCCGTCGGACCGGCTATCCTGTTATTGATCAGCGAACAAGTCCGGGTTTGGATCAGGGGATCACGAACGGATATATGCCTAGCAGGGTTGCATATCCTACAACCAAAGAATTTTCTATTAATGGCAGTAATATGCAGGAAGCTATTGACCGTTTACCGGGCGGGGAAGATAAAATTGATGTAACTGTGTGGTGGGATGTACGTGATGCCCCGGTTAAATAAAACAATATTGTAAACAACTATTTATATATTATCTCTAATTTTTAAATTATATTATTATGAAGCACAAAGGATTATTAAAAAATGTATTTGGATTAGCCATAATTATGGTTTTTAGCCTATTTATCAGCAGTTGTGGTGAAGATGTTAAACCCGTTCCAACAATTACGGTTGTTATCAATTCTATTGATGGATTTATTGTGGATATTGCAGCTGAGGCAGAAAATGCTACTTCCTGGAGTTGGGATTATGGAGATGGTAATACTTCTGATACTGATGGTGGCCACTTTTATACCTATACCGAAAGAGGAGATTTTACCATTACATGTACTGTAACCGGTGAAGGCGGAAGTACTACTAAGACTGTTGATGTACACATTGCTACGAAAGAAGAACTACTAACTGGAAATACATGGGTGCTTTCTGAAACAGGTACAAATGGGTTAGGGTTTCACATAACAACAGATCTTGTTATTGACATTCCTACTGTAGATATTTTAGAAACATTGAATGGTTTGAGAGATGATGCTACTGAAACTTACGATTTCACAAATGAGGTTAGTGATGAATATACCTTTAATGCAGATGGCTCTTATTCTATTGATTATGTTAACGATAATGTGTTGACGAGTTGGGTGTATGCTAATGTTGAAGGGGCGAATATAGTTGGAACTTGTAGTTATGTTGGGATATTTGTTATAAGTAGTGCAGCCCTTACGAATGCCACGTGGACTTTGCATGAAAATGAAGATTTGACACTCAATACGGTTTATGATGCATCCCTGTCTGCAATTGCTGGTGGAGTAGCAGAAACGGTTGAATTTGTGGGTGTTGACTACCTGACATTTACAAATGATGGTTTTCTTGGTGTTAAAGATTATACATCAACTGCACTGATTAGAAGTATTTCGAAAGATGAATTAGCAGTAACTGTATTCTTTCATGGTTATTATGGTTATGCTGACCCTGATAACAAAACCTTGGGTTTAGCTGAACCATCATTTCTTATTAATTTAACATTTAAACCTAAAGCATAAGCTTATTTAATAAACAAACGAGCTGTTCGAAAAGAGGTCATTGCGAACGATGTGAAGTAATCTTCCATGGATAACATATAGGTTTACAGGAGATTCCTTTTTTATTCCCATCGTAATGTCGTTCATGATCTACTTTTCGGACAGTCTGTAAACTCTTCTTTTTAAATTACCATATTAATCATTTTTTTATCGAAAAACTCTTTTTGATCAGGTTTACCAATGCATAAACTTAAACAATGAACTTGCTTGATAATAAATGTAAACAAATGAAACATCCATGAAAATATTATCATGGTAAATTACACAAGTCCAATAAAACAACTTAAATATATTCTTGTGAAAAATATACAGCTATTTTCCCTGGCATTAGGAATGATACTCTTAATTGCCTCATGTACACAAAATAATCAAAATAAATCAATTGATGAGGAAAATGTTTTTGCCAAAGCAGTTTCAATTGATGGCACTAAATTTATCGATGGTTTTGGGCGTCAAATATTATTCAACGGTGTTAACCTGGTCAATAAAAACCCTGATGTTAATTATATTGGAAAAGAAGGGCTCGAAACCTTTGAGAATTTTAAAAAATGGGGCTTTAATGTTATCCGTTTGGGTATTATTTGGGATGGTTTAGAGCCGGAACCGGGTGTGTATAATGAAACTTATTTAAAAGAAATTGACAAGCAAATAAAAATGGCAGAAGAGAATGGTTTATTTGTTTTTCTTGATATGCACCAGGATCTGTTTAGTGTAAAATATTCCGATGGTGCGCCGGAATGGGCTACCTTAGATGAGGGAAAACCTCACGTAACCGGTAGTGTTTGGAGCGATGCCTATTTGATTAGCCCTGCTGTACAAACTGCCTGGGATAATTTTTGGAACAATAAACCCGTTTCTGATAGCATTGGTGTTCAGGATCATTATGCAAATGCCTGGAAACATGTTGCGAAAAGATATGTGGGTAACAATACAGTTATTGGATTTGATATTATGAATGAACCTATAACCGGATCAGAAGCTCAAATGTACATGCCAGTTCTTTTTACTGCTTATGCAGAGTTGATATCTGAAGGATCAGATAAGAAATACACAGCACAGGATGTTGCCATGATGTGGGAAGAAAACAGGTTTGAGGCACTAAAGAAAATTGCTACAAAAGAAAAGTTTTCCAAAGTAATTGATGCTGTTTATGAAATGAACAGTAGTTTTGAAAGGGGGCCACTTCAAAGCTTTTATCAAAAAATTGCAAATGCTATACGTGAGGTGGACGATAAAAAAATATTATTCTTTAATCATAGCTATTTTTGTAATAGTGGCGTCCGTACTGCATTAGAACCTGTAAAAACATCAAGCGGGCAAGTTGATCCCTTGGTGGCTTATGCTGCACATGGTTACGACCTGCTTGTTGATACTGATGAATTATCTAACTCAAGTACCGACAGGCTTGAATTTATTTTTGAACGAATTAATGAAAGTGGCAAAAGAATGAATGTGCCTGTGCTTATTGGTGAATGGGGCGCACTTGGTGGTGAATCACCCGGGCTTACAGAGTTGGCACAAACCAATCTCAGGATTTTTGAAAAATATTTGTTTAGTAATACGTATTGGGCTTATTACTTAGGCTCTGAAAAATATTCTTACTTTAAAAAAGCTGTAATCAGGCCATACCCGGCATTTATTTCCGGCGAACTTATCAGTTATAACTATGATATTGAATCGGGCATATTCACATGTAAATGGAACGAAAAGTCAAACATTAAAGCGCCAACTAAGATTTATATACCAAACCTGAATGCAGTTTCGCAAAAGAATATTACCATGAAACCTGATGGAGATGGTAGTATTATTGAACCTCTTAAAAAAAGCGATGGTGGCTACCTGATTATTTCCCCCTTAGGGAAAGACCAACAAAGAGAAGTTTCTTTTTTGATTGAAAAAGAAGGAGTAATAGATATTGCCTTATCAGCAAAGGAATAAAAATTAAGGTTCTATAAATTGATTATTGTCTATTGACAATTGAATAATTTAAACCCTTCGGTTGCCAAAGATACAACGCTTTGTTGGATTCTAATTTTTCTGAGACTGACAACATCTAAACTGGCAACATTGTATCTGTCCCGCTTTTTGCGGGATCGGTTAGTTGGTCGCCTTAAGGTACTAAAAAACTGCTAAATCAGTATTTTTCATATGATATTAAAAATAAATAGAATAAAAGAAAACCTAATCTCTAACAGTGAAATAATTTCGGAATTAGAGAAAAAGTGTAATAATGAATACCTTGATAAGGTAAACTGGACTGAATTTCCATATAAGCCAGATGTGAAATTTAATATAGGCTTTAATTCAAATTCTATTTTTATTCTGTACAAAGTAATAGAAGAAGGTGTTAGGGCCACAGAAACAGAATTTAATAGTAGAGTCTGGGAAGATAGTTGCTGTGAATTTTTTTGTAGTTTCGATGACACCGGATATTATAATTTGGAAGTAAATTGTATAGGAACACCGCTTCTCGGATTCAGAAAGAGTAGAGATTTGGCTGAACATGCTTCTGATGCGCTAATGAAAAAAATAAGAACTTATTCTACACTAGGATCAAAACCATTTGGTATTAAAAAAGGAAAATATGAATATAAGTTATTGGTTGAGGTCCCAGCCAAAACTTTTTTCAAGCATAAAATTAATTTGGGAGAAGAATTTTCTTTTAATGCCAATCTTTATAAGTGTGGCGATAAAGCACCCAATATGCATTTTTTAAGTTGGAGCCCAATAAAAATTGATGAGCCTGATTTCCACCGTCCTGAATTTTTTAATAAAGCAATATTGATGGCACTCCCAAAAGTCTAACTTTGTGGTTTGAACCCTACGAGAGTTTTGATAACTTATAGGTACTGAACATATTAAACTTTGTATTTTTGCAATAATTAACTCCCGTAGGGTTTTCGGAGTAAACTCAATATTGAAATAATGAACAACCAAGAAAGAGTAATTTCATGGTTAAATGAATAAAACATATTTTGTTTAGCCATATGCTTTAACCAATTCAGCCAATTCTTTATCAGATAATCCTTCAGGTTCATAGCCTGCAGATTTGCACATGAAAAATATCCTTGCAGATTTTGCCAAAATATCGATCATGTCAAATGTATCCATAACAGATTCACCAACTGCAAATACTCCATGCTTCTCCCAAAGTGCTACATCATGATTTTTGAGTATTTCAACTGTTTTTTCAGCTATTATTTCTGAACCGGGCATGGCATACTCAACAAATCCAACTCCTTTTGGCACAAATATTATAGTTTCGGGATGCATCCCCCAAAAAAGTTTGTTTAATTTCTTTTCATCAGAATACTCTTTGATTTGGGTTAGTGCAACCAACTCATTGCTATTGGTATGAATTACAACTTTGTTTTTTGAACCTCTTTGTACAATTTGCTGATGTATTAACAAATGCGTAGGCAATTCAGATGTAGGTGAAAAATTATGACAATTCTTTTTTTGAGAGATAATCCAATATGCGCTCCCGTCTTCATTCATTTTTATTATTAAAGCGTTTTTAAGCGGATTTTTAGCCAAATCCCTCATCCTTTTTCCTGTTCCTGTAATAAAAAGGAACATCCCGGCCAATTCAGGATAGCTTGTAGAAAGTTCAAATGAATTGTAATTGCTTAATTTAATTTTTTTAATGGCCAGATAGCCTCTGCTAAAGCGGAAGAACATCCACATTCTACAAGCGACACACTCAAAGCATACTACACTTAATAATAATCCTTCCCGAAATATCAGGACAAGCTGTGTGTGTTAAAATTACCATCATGGATGTTTCATTATTCTTCAAATTTATAATTTATAAAGATGTAGGTTTCGTTAAATTCAATCTTTCACTATTTCTATTGGCTATGATATAATATATTGTGGGTTCTATTAGTTTTATACGCAGATTATCCAGATTAACGCAGATTTTATGCATAATTATCTGCGAGTATTTGCGTTATCTGCGGATTATTAAGTTAATTTTATAACCACAATATTTTATACTACAGCCTTTCTGTTTAAAACAGACTAATTTCTATCAAACAGTTATTTTTTCCATGTAGGATGTTTTTTTAATTCATTTTCTAAGATAGATTTTAATGATCGTTCACCTTTTGAAAGTGAATCTGAAAGCAATGGTGTTTTTTCCAATTTATCATCATCTAGATCATAGAAATTTCCATCTTGATATAACTTATAATCAAGTGTTCTGACAAATTGGTTTCTATACTGATTTACACGTTTCCCCCATTTTGGGTCATAATGCACAAATGCTGTTTTTCTTGCTTCGTGTTTTTTGCCAGATAACAAAGAATAAAAACTTCTCCCATCAGATTTCACTTTTTTCTTAGCAATATCCGCAAATGTTGGGAAGAAATCACTAAATTCAATTAACTCATCATAAACAAAACCTTTCTTAATTTTTTTTGGCCAATTAATTATCAATGGAACACGAGTGCCTGCATCTGTAGTATTACCTTTCCCACCCTGAATTATTTCATTTGCTGTATACGTGTATATTGATGGGTGGGTACCATTATCTCCTGTAAATATTAATATCGTATTTTCATCTAGTCCCAGTTGTTTAAGTTTATTATTTATTTTTCCTACTATTTTGTCAGTATAAGCAATCATTTCCTTAAAATAGGAAGTGTCATTCTTATAACGTATTTCCCTATTCTTCCACTTTTCAGAATCAGGGGTAGGAACAAAAGGATCATGAACTAACACCATTGGATAATAAATGAAAAATGGTTTGTCTTTTTTCCTCTCGATAAAATTCATAATAAAATTTGAAAATATATCAGGTCCGTAGCTTTCTTCATCCATTTCTAGCACTTTCCCGTTCTGCTCAATTAAGGGATTTGAATATCTTTCCCCTTCTGCTCGTGTTTTAGTTAATTGCCACAAGCAATATTCATCAAATCCAAATTTTTGTGGCCTGAGCTTGTTATTCCAGTCGAGTATACTGTCTTTATATGCCAGACCGTTTAATTGCCATTTCCCGGCAATACAAGTTGAATATCCGGCATCTTTCATCAAATTTCCAAAGGTATATTCTTCATTGTTTAAATGACCGAAACAATCGTAATTACGATAATTGTATAAACCTGTCATTATTTTAACTCTTGAAGGAGTGCATAATGGTTGCGATATACAATTGGAAAAGCGAATTCCTTGCAAAGCCAATGAATCCAGAACAGGCGTTTTATAAAAGCTGTTTTCATAGCTATTAAGACATTCATATCCCATATCATCAGCCATTATTAGTATAATATTGGGCTTATTCTCAGTCTTTTCAGTTTTACAAGAAACCAAAATTAAAAAAATAGCAACTAATATATTATAAATTACAATTTTCATAATTTAACTTATAAGATTAATAAAATATTGCCAGACAAAACCAAATTACAAATTACAAATTTATTATTAACCTGATTAATTATTCAGGCTAAATCCCTCAATGAGGTGTTTTATTAGCATACTCTTTACTTGTCTTAAAAAATTTATCTACTGTTCCTTTTTTTACAGGGATTAGCACAAAGCTATATTTATGAGTTTCCTGTCCGTTTATTAAATATTTTTTTTGTGGCTTTGCCCACCAACTATCATCACCACCTAGTCCACGCTGGCTTAGGTCAATATTTAAACTGACCAAATCCCGTTCTATAATATCATAGGTATGCTTCCTTTTATTTGCCTTTGGCATTCCTTTAGTCTGATATTTTTGTTCCACTTTTTGTTTCTTATCATATTCAAGCCCCTTGGTCGCATCAAAATCTTCATTAAGCATATGCAATGCTGTAATACCCAGACCTTGTTTCGTGTTGTTTGCTACAACGAGTAATCCATTTCCACTATTATTAGTTAAAGCAGCCCAGCGCACATCCGTTTTGTTCCCGTTTTCCTGTGGTCGGATATAAGGCACGTACTGATCTTTAACTTTCGATTCATACAAATCAATGAATGCAGATGCTTTCCTATCCGAATAATTTTCCCATGGTCCCCTGCCAAAATAAGTGAACTTATCATATTCTTTCGGTAATTGCATTTTCATTCCTATTCGTGGGATATCTGCCTTATATTTTGTTGGCTCTAAAACATTTGAAATACGTATGATTCCATTCCCATTTATTAAATAGCTGCTGCTAAATTTGGTAGCAACCCCCGGTAAAAAATAATTTATCTTCACTTCAATTAGATTGTTTGATACTTTTGAAGTAGAGATATTAGAAACTTTTGCAAACAACGATGCTTTTTTCCATTCAATATTTTTTGTTTCCATGTGGTTACCAAAGTCATTATCGGTTACAGCCCGCCAGAAATTAGGCTTTGGCCCATTACCGTCCTTTATCAACTCATTTCCATCATAAATAAAAGATACCAACTGCCCTTTATCTTTGTTAAAACTGACTTGTACCTTACTATTGCTTATTTTTAACGTTTGCTTATCCTCTTTAATAATTAATTCTTTGCCATTATCAATTTTAATTGGCTGCACATTATACTTCTTTGTTAAATCAATTTGTTCATGAGCCACTTCAAAACCTTCAGACAAAAGCCCCCATTTTTCTTTAGTTGTAGCACTTAACACTACAAAATACTCTGTATTATCCAAAAAGTCAATATCATTTAAAGGGATACGTATTAATTTTCCTGTATGACAATCAATATCCAAATCTTTAACATCTATTGTTTTTAGCACTTTACCATCAGCTTTTATGTATGCAGTAAAGTTAAATTTATTCAAATTGGTGAAATCATATAAATTTTCTACCAATACACGAAGCTCATTATTCCGATTAATCCTCTGTGGCTTGAAATTAATATATTCATGAGCTTTTTTCACCTCAAACAGTGCGGGTTGAGCTGTGCGGTCAGGAAAAACAATTCCGTTATTTAAAAAACTATTGTCGTTTGGCATATTCTTACCATAATCACCGCCATATGCATAGAACCGTTCTCCTTTTTCGTTAGTTTTCCATATTGACTGATCAACCCAATCCCAGATAAAACCACCCTGTAAATTATCGTATTGCTCTATTACATCCCAGTAATCCTGAAAATTACCCGTACTATTTCCCATAGCATGCGCATATTCACTTGGAATATAGGGTCGGTCGGTTTTTAGTTTACCAATATATTCGAAACTTCCCGGCGATGGATATTGGGGTACTATAATATCAGTATTCCAGTCCATATCAAGCGCAGTTGCATCATAATCTTTATACGGACGCTCATATTGTACCGGGCGTTTTATTTTATCATATTCTTTTATGGCTTTATATCCGGCATAAAAATTTACCCCGTTGCCGCCTTCGTTACCCATTGACCAAATAATAACCGATGGATGGTTTTTATCACGTTCTACCATGCGTACCATACGCGAAACATGTGCTTTTTCCCAATTTGCTTTTTTTGCAAGAGAATGTTTTCCATAGTACATGCCATGGGACTCAATATTTGCTTCATCAACCACATAAATACCATACAAATCGCATAGTTCATAAAAGACACTTTCTCTTGGGTAGTGGCTCAGGCGTACCGCATTTATATTGTTTTCTTTCCACAGGCGAATATCCTTTTTTATTAATTCATCTGACATTACATGCCCTGTTTCAGGATCATGCTCCTGTGTATTCACCCCTTTTAAAGTTATACGCTGCCCATTCACCAACAATAGCCCATTTTTAATTTCAACTGAGCGAAAGCCTATTTTAATAGAAGTAGCTTCCTTAGTATTTCCTTTCCGGTCTTCCGTTTTGATCAACAAGGTATATAAATTAGGATGTTCAGCATTCCATTGTTTTACGTTTTTGATATCAGCCGATAAATTTACCGAAACATCAGCATTCCCTTCAACTTGTATGTTATGTGTAGCTGATTTAACTATTTTTTTATCCACGTCAAGCAATTGATAACTTAGCTTAAGCTTTTGTTTTTTTGATAAATGATTTTGCAAATCAACGGTTAAATCAAATTTTCCATTCACATATGCGGCATCTAATTTTGAAACTACTTCAAAATCTTTGATACGAATTTTTGGTTGCGCATAAATATAAACAGATCGTTCTATACCGCTAATCCTCCAAAAATCCTGACATTCGAGATAAGAACCATCAGTCCAGCGAAATATTTGCAAAGCAATTGTATTTTTACCCTTTTGCAGATATTTTGTAATATCAAACTCTGCCGGTAATTTACTACCTTGCGAATAACCCACATATTTGCCATTAACCCATACAAAACCGCCTGATTTCATGGCCCCCATATGAAGGAATATCTCTTTTCCAAGCCAATCTTCATCTAAAACAAACTCCCTGCGGTATGAACCAACCGGATTGTAATCATGAGGAACTTTTCCAGGATCAGCAGGATAAATGCGATCAACAAACTTCATTTCATCAGAAACGGGTGCTTTATAATCAGCAAATTCATATTGGTGATTTACATAAATTGGTATACCAAAACCCTCAATTTCCCAATTTGCAGGAACTTTTATTTTATCCCAATTTTCCAAATTAAAACCGGGCTTCATGAAATTTGCAGGCCTGTCTTTTGGAGAACGTACCCATTTAAAATCCCATATTCCATTAAGTGATTGAACAAATTTTGCTTCTAATTTACTTTTTTTCAATGCCGACCCTTCAGATGCGAAGGAAGTAAACGAAGCATGTGCATCTTCTTTATTTTCTTCAATTACCTGCTCATCCTCAATATAATGCCAAATATCCCCTTTAAAATTTGATTTTTGAGCATAAAACTTTATTGAAAATAAAAGTAATATTATTATAAATAAACTATTTTTCATGTAACTTTTGGTTTTTAAGTAATATATTGTTAAATATTTATTTCTCTTGTATTAAAGTTATTGATTAATATTGAATAATGCAAAGTTTGAGATGATTGGACAAGCCTTAGCATCAAGAATTTTAAAGCGGACTTTATCCGTTTTGATTTCTGAAGTTTGCAGAATTCGTTTATATCCAATTGTAGTACCTTCAGATATTTTTACCCAGACATCATCAATAAAAGCTTCAATAGTAAATGATTTTACACGCTGACCTAATTTTATGTATTCCTGTATCATAATTGTATTGAAGGTTACAGGTTTTCCCAAATCAATTTCTACAGAAGCAGCTGTTATATTATCATCAGTAGCCCAGTACGTTTCAGTATCTTCATCAAATATGTTTTTTGGGTGATATTTTATATGTTTACCCCTGTAGTTATCAGCTTGAATATTATTACCAAAAACAAGGTTTTCTTTAAAATTACCTTCGATAAATTCCCCAAACTCAATTAACCTGTCTACATCGTTTTGATGCCAGAGACCATTTTTACCGGGCGGAATATTTATCAATAAGGTCCCATTCCTGCCCACTGATGCGAAATAGATTTTCTTTAGATCATCTAAACTTTTTACAAGGCTGTCCTGATTTTCATGATAAAACCACCCGGGACGAATTGACACATCACATTCTCCAACAGACCAGGTTGTTCCTTTTTCGTCCCCTGAATTTAAATAGGCTTGCTGGTTACTTCCACCAATTTTTAGTTTGTCAGGTTGTATTAATGACCAATTTGTTTCACCTGCATAGCCATTTTCATTTCCAATCCACCTTACATCTCCTTTGTCGGAAAAAATCACGGCGTTTGGTTGTAATTTTCTGACAATGTGGGTGATGGTGTCCCATTGATAATATTTGTCCCTGTCAATTTTTCGATTTTCCCTTGCACCGCCATAATATCCATCACCACCATTTGCACCATCGAACCATACTTCTGATATTTCACCATAATTTGATAATATTTCCCGTAATTGATTATGGTAATATTTTACATATGCATCACGTCCATATTCTGCATGGTTCCTATCCCAGGGAGATAAATAAAGCCCTGCTTTCAATCCATATTTATTACAGGCATCAACAAATTCACGGACAAGATCACCTTTCCCGTTTTTCCATGGACTATTTTTCACAGAATGTTCAGTAAATTTTGAAGGCCACAAACAAAAACCATCATGGTGTTTTGCAGTCAATATCAGTTGTTTTAAACCGGCCTCTTTTGCTGTTCTAGCCCATTGTTCAGTATCTAAATCAAGAGGGTTGAAAATTGCAGGGTCTTCATCACCATACCCCCATTCTTTATCCATAAAAGTATTCACCCCAAAGTGTATAAAGCCAATTTGTTCCATTTTCTGATAGGCCATCTGTTGTGCTGTTGGTACTATTGATAATGGTTTTACCGGTTTAGGTTCCTGTTGACAGGAAATAATGAATGTTACAGTTAAAATTATTAATATCCTTTTCATAATGTTTAGTCTGCCAAATTAACACAATCTACAAAATAAGTCAAATAATATTTCCCCAACAAGTGCTTTTATATCATTAATTAATATTTTTCTTTAGTAAAGCATTTTTTATTTGGTGTTAATTAGGCAGGTTGTAATTTTTTTGTAAAAAAGCCAGTATGAACCTTCACTGAGGGGTTTTTATAAAGAAACCTAATCATTCATCAATAAGGAGGACCTGCTTAAAATTCATTAACTTAAATAAATTTATAGGAATGAATCATGTACAAAGAGAAATTACACCTTTGAAAAGCAACGATAGTGTTTCTGAAATTTATTTTGCTTGTGGATTTATCCAAAAAACTTCCTTTTAAACAAGAATTTGTTTGTTTTGTACTGTTTATAGTACTTTATTGAAAAATAGTCAAAAAAATATAAAACCTTTTCGGAATTATGTAAAATTTATTGCTGTTGAATATTTTACTTTTGTAATGTTATGTTGATCAAAAACGATGACTTATTTTAAAAAGGATGCAATACATACAAAACTATTTTTTTGAATTATTTCAACTCACAAATGAAATGTCGCCTTATTTATTATTAGGGTTTTTCTTTGCCGGAATCTTACATGTATTCTTTAAAAAAGAAAAAATTGCAAAATATTTGGGGGGCAGTAAAATAAAATCAACCATCTACGCTACTCTAATTGGTATTCCATTGCCACTATGTTCTTGCGGGGTTATACCAACTGGAATTTCATTTTATAAAAATGGTGCGTCAAAAGGTTCTACTGTATCCTTTCTTATCTCAACACCTCAAACCGGGGTTGATTCTATTTTAGTTACTTATTCCTTATTAGGCTTACCTTTTGCCATTATCAGACCAGTAATAGCATTGATTAGCGGTTTTTTTGGCGGAGTATTTACTAATTTATACACACAATCAGAAGTACAACCTGCTACGGATGATGTACCCAAACCAGATGAAACAAAGAACAAAGAAAATATTTTTTCAAAATTCTTTAATTATGCTTTTGTTGAGTTTTTACAGGATATTTCAAAATGGTTGATAATTGGTTTAATGTTAGCTGCATTTATTGCCCTGGCTTTACCGGATGATTTTTTTACTGCATATATAAATAATAGTCTGTTAAGTATGGGTATTGTGTTATTGGCTTCTATCCCCCTATATGTATGTGCTACTGGTTCTGTGCCGATAGCTGCCGTATTATTAATGAAAGGTTTATCACCGGGTGCGGCTTTGGTGTTTTTGATGGCAGGCCCGGCTACCAATACGGCAACTATAACGGTTCTTGGTAAAGTGATGGGAAAAAAAGCACTTACTGGTTACCTGGTATCAATTATTGGTTTTGCATTATTGTTTGGGTTTTTTATTGATTATTTTTTACCAGGGGAATGGTTTACCTCATTTATTTCTATTGGGTATTCAGAACACTCTGAACATGGTTTGCCTTATTGGTTTCAGGTTGGTTCAACAATTGTGCTAATCCTGCTTATTATTAATGGTTATTATAAAAAGTATGGTTTTTCTTTATTTGGGAAAAGATCAAATGTCAAATCAGAGGATCACCAAACTACAGGCAAATCGTTTTATACATATGTGAAAGTAGAAGGAATGACTTGCAATCATTGTAAAACGAATGTTGAAAATGCAATTAAGCAAGTTTCAGGCGTAAAGCAAGTTGAAGTAAACCTAGGCAATTCAATCACAATTATAAAAGGTGATAATGTTAATCCTGATGAAATTAAAAATTGTGTGGAAGCAGTGGGGTATGAGTATGGTGGTCTGGTAAATTGATGGCAAAGCTCAATTATTCATCAAAATTTTTTTCCGCTTATTTACAATATTTTCCAGAGATTTCACAGCACTTTTAGCCTGTTTAAGTTTTTGAACTATTTGGGGGTCATTCGTTTTAACTTTTGCATAGTATTGTTTAGCCTGCTGAATTTTTTTTTCAATATCATATAATTCGGGTAGTTCTTTATGTTTAACCGGTTTATAATTACTTCCAATATTGTCGTAAAAATCATTATATTGTTTAAGGGCGGTATTAAAAAGGTAATTCCCCGAGTTTATATTACCTATGTCTATATTCTTTACTGAAATACTTAGATAAGTTTTCTCCTGTTTTATTTCATTTTTCACCAATATGTTTTTCTTTCCATTTGAATCTATTCTTCTTATTCTTGCTTGAATTTGTTCAATTTCAGGTAGTTTCAGGTAATTTTTTATTGAATCTTCATAAAAAAACTCATTGTGGTGAGTGCTTTTTTTTGTTCCCAAATCAAATTCTTCATATTTGAAAGGAAACTTGAGTAGTTGCCACATTGGGTCAAAAGGCATATGGTCCTCAACAAATTTCTCAGGTTTCACCATAAAATATTTCAAGCGAAAATCATATTTATATATACCATGGCTAACATAACCTGCTCCCCAGGTAGCATCAACAAAATACCAATTCTCGTTCACCTTTATGGCATTCCAGGCATGAGCCAAACCCGAAATATTTCCATCTGTTTTACCATAACCTGAAATCACATGTGATTCTAAACCAGCCAGTATACTGAGCTCTTTAAAAAGTTCTGAATAGTGCTGACATACACCCTTTTTATATTTCATAACTTCATTAATAAACTCTTTGGTTGAAAAATATTTTCGATTACTGTTTCTCTGACTTACATCATATTTTATGTTTTTACCTATCCAAAAATAAATAGCAGCAAATCTTTCGTCTTCTTTATCAAAAGGATCAGTCAGATATTTACTTAATGCTGTAGTCGATTTGGTAATACTTTGGGGAGTGTTTTCAACGTGCTTTTCAATTTTTTTATAATCGATTGATTGTATGTGTATTGAACTCAAAAATAGAATCAGGGACAATATCGCTTTAGATATGGACATCTAATTAAAGTTAAAATTTAGATAAAAATAAAAGAAATTATCAACATAGAGCATATGTAATACCCAATTTTATTGAACTTTAAGATTTCTATAAATGAATTATAATTATTCATTTATAAATTATGTTTGGCGTAAGTGTCATATAGACTGTATGATAGTAATTTATTTAGAATTGCTCTTAATTATTGGGGTTGTTAAAATTAGTTAAAATTATTTAGGATATTAGTATCTAAATATATATTTTTGTTTTCATCAAACTTAGAAATATAGTATTATTTAAACTTATTTTAGAATCGTATGCAGACAAAATTGATTTACACTAAAAGAATCAATAAGTTAATAGCTCTTTTTTTACTGCTGCTTATTTATAATGTTTCTGATGTTTTTAGTCAGAAAAGCCCCAAAGATAATTTTATAACTTGCAATGCCTGTCATTCAATTGGCGGAGGAAAGAAGATAGGCCCTGATTTAAAAGGTGTAACAGAAAGACGTGATGAAGCCTGGATAATAAAATTTATTCAGTCATCTCAAACCATGATTAATGAAGGCGATGTCGAAGCGGTAAAACTTTTTGAGGAGTATAATAAAATTCCTATGCCTGACAATGCATTAACTGATGATGAAGTTAAGGCCTTATTAAATTATATTGAAACCTATGATCCTAATGCGGTTGCAGAAGTAAAGGCCGAAGCTGATCCCAATTTTCTTGAAAATGAAAAAAGTTATTTACCAAAAAATACAAAAGGCTTATTTTACTTGAGTTTGGTAATAATACTCCTTTCAATTTTTGATTTGGCAATTACCAAATTTTTGCGAAAAGCTATTTTGATTCATGTAACACTTATTTTATCTGCTGTTTTTGTAATTTCCATGGTAATGTTTCAAGAGGCAACAAATTTAGGAAGATATCTGGGCTATGAACCAGATCAACCTATTGCATTTTCGCATAAAGTACATTCCGGTGAAAATAAAATTGATTGTGAATATTGCCATAGTGGTGCAATGGATAGTAAACGTTCTGGTATTCCATCAGCGAATCTTTGTTTAAATTGTCATAATGTAATTAAAGAAGGTACTAATACCGGTACTGCCGAAATTGCAAAAATACATAAAGCGGTTGAAGAGGGAAAAGCAATTGAATGGGTTAAAGTACATAATTTGCCTGATCATGTTTATTATAACCATGCACAGCATGTAAATGCTGGAAAACTTGATTGTACAGAATGCCATGGGGATGTTGAAAATATGGGAAGAATTCAACAAGTAAATGATTTAAGTATGGGATGGTGTTTAGATTGTCATCGTCAAAAATTTATTGATATAGATAATAAATACTTTGCTAATCAATACAAAGAATATCATGATGAGATTGCCAGAGGTATGAGAAAAGGTGTTACCGTTTCAGAAGTTGGTGGAGAGAATTGTGCTAAATGCCATTACTAAATCTATAATTGTAAGACAAAAGGTTTAAGAAAAAAGATTAAATATCAAATTGATAGTATGAAAAAATACTGGAGAAGTCTTAATGAGTTACAAGGAAATCTGAAAGTTGATTCAGAACCTGAATTTTCAATAACCGGGATTCCTGAAGATGAGGTTAAAGGAACCGGACAAACAAATAGAAGGGATTTTTTAAAATTATTGGGCTTTGGTGTTGGTTATGCTACATTGGCTGCCAGTTGTGAAACACCTGTAAACAAAGCGATACCCTTATTAATAAAACCTGAAGAAATTACCCCTGGAATTGCAAATCATTATGCCTCAACTTTTTTTGATGGTAATGATTATTGTAGTATTGTGGTTAAAACCCGGGAAGGCAGACCTATAAAACTTGAAGGAAATCAATTATCAAACCTTACGAAGGGTGGAACAACTGGCAGGGTACAAGCCTCAGTCCTTAATCTATATGATTCGGCAAGATACAAGAGTGCTATAAAAGCAGGTAAAGATGTTAAGTGGGAAGGTGTTGATAAAGAGATTATTACTGAATTGCAGTCAATTGCTGAAAAAGGCGAAAAGATTGTTGTTTTTAGTTCAACGATAATTAGTCCTTCTACTAAAAGGATATTTGCTGATTTTGTTGAAAAATATCCAACAACTCAGGTTGTTTATTATGATGCTATTTCAGCTTCGGCGATTTTGGATGCAAACCAAAAATCATTCGGGAATAGAATTTTACCCGATTATCATTTTGATAAAGCTGAATTAGTTGTTGGTTTTAATGCTGATTTCCTAGGAAACTGGATTTCACCAATTGAATTTACAAAGCAATACAGTTCCAAAAGGAAATTGGAAAAAACAAATCCTGGTATGTCCAAACATGTTCAGTTTGAGTCTACTATGACGCTTACGGGTAGTAATGCTGATTATCGTATTCCTGTAAAACCATCAGATGAAGGTGCTTTACTCATTGAACTTTATAATAGACTTGCTGCAAAAGCGGGTAAGGAAACTTTAAGTGGTGGCAATGCCATTGTAAATATTGATTCATTAGCTGATGAGCTTTGGGGAAAGAAAGGAAAGTCACTTGTGGTTTGTGGTACCAATGATTTTAATAACCAGTATATTGTAAATGCAATTAATGAATTGCTTGAGAATTATGGAAAGACAATTGATTTAAGTTCACCACTTCTTCATAAACAAAGTAAAGATTCTGAGATAAAAGGTATTGTTGATGAAATGAGTGCTGGCAAAATTTCTGCAATGTTTTTCTATAACGCTAACCCTGCTTATGATTATCCGGAAGCAGACAAGTTCGTTGAAGGGATGAAAAAGGTTGGCTTAACTGTTTCATTTGCCAGTGCTAAAGATGAAACTTCCAAGCTAAGTAAGTATATATGCCCTGATAATAATTATCTTGAAAGTTGGGGTGATGCTGAGCCTAAATCTGGCTTTTATAGTCTTGGTCAGCCTACTATTCAAAAACTATTTGATACACGTCAGGTGCAAGATAGTTTCTTAAAGTTCATTGGTTCTGATGAAAATTATTATGACTATTTGCAGAATTATTGGGAAACAGAAATATATCCAAAGCAAAATGCATTAACTGATTTTTATTCTTTCTGGAATAAAAGTTTGCATGATGGTGTTTTTGAAACATCAAATGAGGCACTAACTTTTGAATTTAGCAGTGAAGGGCTTGCTGATGCTGCAAAGAATGTAACAAATTCAAGTTCAGGAATTGAACTTCTTATATATGAGAATATTGGAATTGGCAACGGAACTTATGCAAATAATCCGTGGTTACAAGAATTACCCGATCCGGTATCAAAAGTGTGTTGGGATAACTATTTGGCTGTTTCCTATAATTATGCTAAAGAAAAAGGCTTAGAACTTGGTGATTTGGTTAGTGTTAACGGTAAATTTGAACTTCCTGTTTTAATTCAACCAGGTCAGGATGACGAAACAGTAGCTATTGCCATGGGATATGGTAGAACAAATGCTGGTTTAGCTGGTGATAATGTGGGACAAAATGCTTTTTCATTAGTCAATAATAGTGGTGAAAATAAAATCTACTTTGTTTCTGATGTGAAAATAAAGAAAGTTGAGGGTAATCATAAACTTGCCCTTACCCAGGAATATCATACTATGCAGGGGCGCGATATTGTTCGTGAAACAACCCTTGATGAATATGTGAAGAACCCTTCTGCGGGTAATGAAGCACATCATCATGCGGAAGAACATGCGGTTACCCTTTATAAAAAGCCTGAATTTAATGGTCACCACTGGGGCATGGCCATTGATTTAAATGCATGTACAGGTTGTAGTGCTTGTGTTATAGCTTGTCAGGCAGAGAATAATATACCTGTTATCGGGCGCGATGAGGTTATAAATCGTCGTATTATGCATTGGATGCGAATTGACCGTTACTATTCTGAAAATGCAGAAAACCCGGAAGTATTCTATCAACCACTTATGTGCCAGCATTGTGATAATGCCCCTTGTGAAAATGTTTGTCCGGTAGCAGCAACCCCACATAGTGATGAAGGACTAAACCAAATGG
This sequence comes from Bacteroidota bacterium, assembly GCA_039714415.1. GTDB lineage: Bacteria > Bacteroidota > Bacteroidia > Bacteroidales > NBLH01 > NBLH01. Next base: position 8,892 of record JBDLJL010000048.1, on the reverse strand, counting down.
CTTATAACCGTTGTATTGGTACCAGGTATTGTTTGAATAACTGCCCATATCGTGTAAGAAGATTTAACTGGTATCAATATACAAACAATAAAGATTATTCTTTTACGGATGATATTGACCTTACAAAAATGGTGTTGAACCCGGATGTTTTAGTTAGGACAAGAGGTGTGGTTGAAAAATGCACACTTTGTGTTCAGCGTATTCAGGAGGGTAAACTAACTGCCAAGAAAGAAAACAGGATATTGCAGGATGGTGAAATTAAACCGGCATGTCTTCAGTCTTGTTCAGCTGATGCCATTATATTTGGTGATTTAAATGACAAAGAAAGTAATATTGCCAAAGCATATGAAAATGAACGTAATTATCATTTACTTGAAGAGTTGCATACTTTACCAAGTGTTGGATATCTGACTAAAGTAAAGAATAAAACTAAGGATGATTTTATAGTATAATTAGAGTACATTCATAAAGTAAAAGATGGTAAAATTTAAAAGTATAGAACATTGTTTGGAAGAGCTGGAAGTTGTCAGTAGTCAGTCTACAGTACGCAGTTGCTCTGCAAAGACTGCCTGCTGAGAACTGAAGACTGTCTTTCAAAATCGTAAAACAGATAAAAAGTAAAAAAAAATTGACTTTAGAGATACACTAATTGTAGAGAATAACCCGGTTTCCCGGAATAAAAAATAAATAAAACAGATAATATGTACGATACTAAAGTTAGAGGAATTCTAATCGAAGGTAATAAAAGTTATCATCAAATTTCTGATGATATTTCAAAACCCGTTGAGAGCAAAGCTCCTAAATGGTGGTATATTGCCATGTCAATTGCTACTGTTATGTTAATAGGTGGACTTTGGGCAGGGTATGTTACTATTTCACAGGGAATTGGTACCTGGGGCTTAAATAATTCGGTAGCTTGGGGTTGGGGAATTATTAACTTTGTATGGTGGATTGGTATTGGTCATGCTGGTACAGCTTTTTCCATATTTTTATTAATATTAAGACAGAAATGGAGAACATCAATTAACCGGGCTGCTGAGGCAATGACTGTATTTGCTGTAATATCGGCAGGTATATTCCCTATGATTCATATGGGTAGAATATGGCTGGCTTTTTATATTATGCCTTATCCAAACTCAAGAGGCCCTCTTTGGGTAAACTTTAACTCGCCACTTTTTTGGGATGTTGTTGCTATTAGTACTTATTTATTGGCTTCGGCTACTTTTTGGTATGTAGGTATGATTCCTGATTTTGCAACAATTCGGGATCGTGCAAAAAAAACGGGTAATAAAATAAGAGAAGCTGTTTATGGATTATTGTCATTTGGTTGGGATGGCTCAACAAGAACCTGGTTGAGGTTTGAAACCCTGGCTGCTATTCTAGGGGGATTAACTGCACCATTGGTGATTTCTGTCCACTCAATAGTATCCATGGACTTTGCAACCTCAGTAATGCCGGGTTGGCATACAACTATTTTCCCACCTTATTTTGTTATTGGGGCCATATTTTCTGGCTTTGGTATGGTGTTAACACTAATGATTGTTATTCGAAAATTATATAAATTTCAAGATTATGTTACAAAAGGTCATCTGGATGCCATTGGCCGTATCTTAACATTTATTAGTTTAATAATGGGTACTGCTTATGTAACAGAAATTTTCATAGCATGGTATTCGGGTAGTGAATATGAATTTTTCACCTTCTTTAAAAACAGGATTACAGGTGATTACTATTGGTCTTTTTATGCGATGTTTTTCAGTAATGCTATTATTCCACAATTATTCTGGTTCAAGAAAGTTAGGAGTAATATAACCCTGGTATTCATTATATCTATAATAATTAATATTGGAATGTGGTTTGAAAGGTATGTGATTGTAATCACTTCGCTGACAAAGGATTATCTGCCATCATCATGGGCGGATTATTCTCCAACATTTGTTGAAGTAATGCTATATATAGGCACTATTGGTTTATTCCTGGTTGGCGTACTTGGGTTCTTTAAATTTATCCCAATGTTTGCTTCAAGTGAGATAAAAGGTATATTAAAACCCACTTCTAATACTAATGTACGATTAGAAGATAATTAGAAAGTAGAGAATTAAATATTGTTGACTGTGGTAATTTAAACAACTGGTAATTGGTAAATCGTAATTCAAAAAATAAATAACACAAATAGACATTTTGATTACTAATGGCCAATTATTAATTACAAAATATAAGCTATGCAAAAAAATATAATTGGAATCTATACAGATGAAACACTGATAGCACCTGCAATCTATCAATTACGTGAGGTAGGTGTGGAGGTAAGAGATGTATATACACCATTTCCTGTAAATGAAATAATTGAAGCGATGAAACTGAAAACCAGGTTTCCATATTTTGCTTTTGCTTTTGGCGTGATTGGTTTTATCGTGACATTTTTGTTTTTGTATTGGACATCAGTTGTGAGTTATCCATTAAATATTGGTGGAAAACCATCTCTTTCTCTGTCATTTGTTGTCATTATATTTGTTATGGTAATAGATATAACAATAGTTACTTCTCTTTTTGCTTTTTTTATTAGGGAGAAAAAGGGACTTGGATCAAAAGCAAAATGTATAATGGATGGAATAAATGATGATAAATTTGTTGTCTTAATAAATAAAACTGATAAAATGACAGATGATGACTCTACTAAAATTTCAAATATTTTAAAAAACAACGGTGCTGTTGAAGTTCAGGAAAAAGAATTAGAATAGTAAAGATAAAAGACAAAAGTAAAGAGATAAAAGTATAAGATAACAAAGACATAATACTATATAAAGATGTATAAAAATAAAATAACCATTCTTTTCGGCCTTGCACTTGTGTTAATTCTTTCATCGTGCAGCCATGATAGAAAAAATCCGGGAACTCAATATCTGGATGATATGGTAACACCAATATCATATGAAGATTATAGTCCAAACCCTGTTTTTGCTAATGGACAAACAACACAATTGCCTGTAGAAGGGACAGTTGCCAGAGGCAAAATGCCTTATAATTATCCAAAAACCGCAGAAGGACAAAAACTTGCTGGTGAGCAATTAGTCAACCCTTTTATGGATGCTGAGCGTAGTCGAAGTAAAATTACAAAAGAAGTGTTAGAAAAAGGTGAAAAGCAATATGATATCTATTGTCTTATTTGCCATGGGGATGAAGGTAAAGGTAATGGGACATTATATGAAAGTGGTAAATTTTCAGCACTTCCATCTGATTTAAGTGATGATCGTATAAAAAATATGCCCGATGGGGAAATTTATCACATAATTACCAAAGGTTCAATATCAGGCTTAATGGGTGCACATGGCCCTCAGATAAAACCTGAAAACCGTTGGAAAATAATTACATTTATTAGGGGGAAATTTTATAAAAAGTAAAATAGAAAACGAAGATACTGTTTAAAAGGAAAGTTTTATAAGTAAAATAATATAACATGATGGAGAAACATCCATGATTATTGATAAACACACAATGGCAGGATTGTTTAAATAACTTACTAATTGAAATAAGTCAATACATATGGATGCTGGCTATGTGGCAATAGAAATAATTAAAAAATAGACACATGAATAGATATACCGTTTCACCAAAATTAAAATATGCATCATTTGCTCTAATGGCCATTGGGGTAATAGCACTTGGAATAGGGTTCTCAACTGGTGCTGATCGTGCCTGGGCAAACGTCCTGTTGAATAGCTATTATTTTCTTTCTTTAGCTGTAGGTGCGTCTTTCTTTTTAGCAATACAGTATATTACACAATCCGGCTGGTCAGCAATGTTTAAACGGATACCTGAAGCAATGGGCACTTTCATTCCTGTTGGTGCTGTCATATTACTATTGTTTTTAGTTTTTGGCTCACATTCTGTTTATCACTGGTCGCATGCTGAAGAAGTGGCAAAAGATGAATTATTAACTCATAAAGCTCCTTATCTTAACCTTACCTTTATGATTATCAGGTATGTAGTGTTTGTTGGTTCCTGGGTTTTATTAGCCGCTATGCTTAGAAAATATTCGTTGAGGGAAGATGAAGTTGGTGGATTAAAATATTTCAAGAAAAGCGAGTTCCTGTCAAAAATATTTATTTTCGTATTGGCATTTACTTTTACACTGGCTACTATTGATTTGGTGATGTCTGTTAATCCTCATTGGTTTAGTACCTTATTTTCTGCAAAGAATTTTATGACAGCATTTTTCCATGGAGCTGCAACCATTACATTAATTGCTATTTTGCTTAATAGGAATGGTTTTTTACCGCAATTGAACAAATATCATTTGCATGATTTTTCAAAATATATTTTTATGTTGAGTATTATTTATGGATACCTGTGGTATTCGCAGTATTTCCTTATTTGGTATGCAAATATCCCTGAGGAAACGGTTTATTATACCACATTAATGAATGGTAGTTGGAAACCTCTTTTTATTGCTGATATTGTTATAAATTGGGCTTTCCCTTTCTTATTTCTGATGTTGAATGTAATTGCTAAAAATCCGAAAGCGTTAATGTTTACTGCAATTTTGTTATTTGTTGGGCAATGGATTGACTTATATTTACAAATTATGCCGGGCTCAACAGGTGTAAACGTAATTGGTTTCGTAGAAATAGGAACTTATCTTGGATTTTTTGGCTTGTTTATGTTTGTGGTAAGCAGGTCATTATCTAAAGCTCCGATTGTTCCAAAGAATCATCCGTATTTACAGGAAAGTATTGCACATAAGTTACATTGACATAAAATAAAGAGAATCAAGATATTAAAGCCTTAGGAATAAGGCTTTTTTTATGAATATATGTTTTCTATCATATGTTTATATATTAAAGAAAATATAAATTGCTATGCATATCAAAGAAATTTATTTGTAACTTTGGTTCCTCAATATTCAAAACTAATTTAAATTTATATAATTATGTCTACATTAAAAGAACGTTTAAGAAAAAAAATTGATGAACACCGACCAAGAACAACCAGATTATTAAAAGAACATGGTGATGTTAAGGTTGGTGAAGTAACTATTTCCCAGGCTATTGGTGGTGCAAGGGGAGTTAGGACTTTGGTTACTGATATTTCTTATTTAGATCCAATGGAAGGTATCCGCTTTCGTGGAATGACTATTCCTGAAACTATGGCTGCATTGCCAAAGCCTCCAGGAAAAGATTATCCCTATGTTGAAGGTTTTTGGTTTTTACTTTTAACGGGTGATATCCCTACTAAAGAAGAAGCTGAAGAATTAGTTGAGGATTTTAAAGCAAGAAGTGCGATACCACAATATGTTATTGATATTTTAAGGGCAATGCCTCGTGATTCTCACCCTATGGTTATGTTTTCTACTGCTATTTTAGCAATGCAGAAAGAAAGTAAGTTCAATGCATTCTATCAGGAAGGTTTTGACAAAATGACTGCATGGGAATCAATGTATGAAGATTCTACTGATTTATTAGCAAAACTTCCTGCTATTGCTGCTTATATTTATCGAATGAAATTTAAAGGTGATACACATATTGCTGCAAATAATGATCTTGATATGGGTGGAAACTTCGCACACATGATGGGAATTGATGCACCTTATGATGATGTTGCCCGTATGTATTTTATTTTGCACTCTGACCACGAATCAGGTAATGCTTCTGCACATACTACACACTTGGTTGCTTCTACATTGTCAGATGCATATTACTCACTATCAGCAGGTCTTAATGCATTGGCAGGACCATTACACGGATTGGCAAACCAGGAAGTATTACGTTGGTTACAAGGAGTAATGGATAAACTTGATGGAGTTGAGCCAACTGAGGAAATTATGAAAAAATTTGTTTGGGAAACTTTAAACAGCGGTCAGGTAATTCCTGGATTTGGACATGCTGTATTACGTAAAACAGATCCACGTTACCAATCACAACGTGAGTTCTGTGAGAAACACTTACCAAATGACAAAATATTCAAATATGTTGACATGTTATACCGTGTAGTACCAGATATTTTGGTTGAACAAGGTAAAGCAAAGAATCCATGGCCAAATGTTGATGCACAATCAGGTGTTATTCAATGGTTTTATGGATTAAAGGAATTTGACTTCTATACAGTATTGTTTGGTGTAGGTCGGGCTATTGGTGTATTAGCTAATATTACATGGGATCGTGCTTTGGCATATCCTCTTGAAAGGCCAAAATCATTAACTACAGATATGCTTGAAGATATTGCAGGCATTAAAAAATAAATTAATATATTGTCTTAGATAAAAAAAATCCCCGAAAGGGGATTTTTTTTTTGACCGTACCACAGCTCTCCGAGCTGTGATTTCTGTAATTTTAATTTATAACTATGTAGCTTAACAGTTTTGGAGAGCTGTTCTACATAAAAAACAATAATTTTTGCAGCATTTTCATCATTCTTTACGTAAAGGTAAGAAACAAAAAAAATGAAAAATGAAACATCTATGATAAGTGAGTTTAACACACACCAGTGTTCGACTGAGCTTACGCCGAAGTCATGATTATTCATGGATGTTCCATTCTGCTTAGGCGGAGCAGGTACTGGCAAATTGAAATAATAAAAATATAAACAGATGAAACAAGTGTATATTATTGCAGTCGTCCTGATTCTTTTATCTAGCTTTATATCTTGTTTACAAGATATACCTAATCAGGAATTTAAAGAAATTAAACTGAACAAAATTGGTGAACAGCTGGTTACTTCAGGAAATGATTTTGGGTTTGACTTATTTAAAACCCTTATTGAAAATAATGCCGAAAGCAAAAATCTGATGATTTCTCCTCTTAGTGTTTCACTGGCATTATCAATGACCTATAATGGTGCCGCTGCTGAAACAAAAACGGCTATAGAGAATGCTCTACGGCTAAGCGGTTTGTCAATTGATGAAATAAATATTAATAATCAGCAACTATCTGAAGTTTTAATGAGTGTAGATGATCGGGTTGATTTTAATATTGCCAATTCAATTTGGTATAGAGATAATTTTCCCGTTTTACCTGATTTTATCAGTACTAACGAAAATTTTTATAATGCCGAAGTCCGTGCTCTTGATTTTACAAATCCTACATCAAAAGATATTATTAATAACTGGGTTGCAGATAAAACAAATAATAAAATAACAGAAATTATAGATAATATCCCTTCTGATATTGTAATGTACCTTATCAATGCTATTTATTTTAAAGGTGTTTGGAAATACCAGTTTGATAAAGCAGAAAACCAAATGTTGCCATTTTATTTATCGGATGGTACAACAAAAAATGTGGAAATGATGACACAAACCACTGACCTTAAAAGGTTCTCAAATGATTTTTTCACATTAGTTGAATTGCCTTATGGGCAAGGAAACTTTGTTATGGATTTATTCCTTCCGGTTAATGATAATAATGTTACGGATATAATCACTAATTTAAATACTGAAAATTGGAACAATTGGATGAATGCACTCAATGAACCATCTGAAACTACTATATTTTTACCCCCTTTCAAATTTGAATATGAAGACCTATTAAACGATGCTCTTTCAGACATGGGAATGGGGATAGCGTTTAATCCTGAAGAAGCTGATTTTTCAAAAATTAATGCTGATAATCAACTATTTATCTCAGAAGTTAAACACAAAACCTTTATTGAACTTAATGAAGAAGGTACAGAAGCTGCAGCAGTAACTTCTGTATCAGTGGGGGTAACAAGTGTAGGGCCAGGTGGTGAAATTATTTTCGACAAACCTTTTATGTTTACAATTCGTGAAGTTAGTACCGGGGCAATTTTATTTTTTGGGAAAGTTGAAAACCCGGAAAGATAAGCTTCTATTAGCCCCGATTCGACATTGGAAAATGTTGGCATCATATGTAAGAACGACTACGCAAATTAATAGATTTAAATTTTATTTATGATAAAAATAACAATGTAATGAAATAAACGGATGAAAAAATTGATGCTTATAGGAATTATATTTGCCATTTTTATTAGTTGCGAGAAAGAAAGTAATACGATTGAGGAAATGTATGTAGCTGAGATTGTCGGGTATGATCTGAATTGCTCTACATGTATACTTTACTTTCCAAATGACACTGCAAAGATTAAGGATGTTTTAGGGAACAGCCGATCAAATTTTTATCAAACAGTAAATTTAAACCAATCAGATTTTGAAATTGGACAATTGATAAAAGTAAAAGTCCGACAAGCAGAAGATTATGAATTAAGGGCTTGTACTACTCTTTATCCAACAAATGACTTTGAAAATATTTGTATTACAGACTTTGAAAAATATCAGGATTCGAACTTTATTTATACAATAGAATTGAATTTGGGTGATTGCATAACTACTTTTGGTCAGGCAACTTTATGCCTTGATACTGTTTTAAATGATTCACGTTGTCCTGTTGAAACTGTTTGTGTTTGGGAAGGTAATGCAGAGGTAAAAATAGACTTGTCTATAATCGGAAATGGTAACCATTCTATAGAATTAAATACTAACCATAGTTTTTCAACCGACACCTCATTGAATCATTTGAATATCTCACTTATTGAATTAACACCATATCCCAAAATTAGTGAAGCGATAAATCCTAAAGATTACAAGGTAAAACTGTCTGTTACTAATTTAAACATGGTTGAGAGTAATGCACAGATTTTAGGTTTTAATCCTGAGAAATGTGCTTGCTGCCAGGAGTGGACAATAAAAACGGGGAATGATACTATTAAATCAGATAATGTAATAATTGGAGAAACAGTCGGGTACGAAATAAAAGAACCTGTTGATGTTTATATTGAACTTGGCGAGAAAGAAATGACTTGCTCTGAAATGATAGGGGTAGATTATTATGATATTAAAAAGATAATTAAAAAAGTAAAATAATGGATTAAACGTTATTG
>JBDLJL010000047.1:0-32808 GCA_039714415.1 Bacteroidota bacterium | reverse complement strand
TGAAAATCAATGAAATTGATTTTTTTTAATCTGTGAACGGCTTTAGCCCTCACGCAAGTAATCTGTGGCATATGTTTGTTTATTAAATCTTTAAGCTGACTGAATACTTACAACACCCCAGCTATGAGCTTTTACCGAAAGTCGTTAAAATTAAGCGAATTGGTTGGTGATAAAAGACGCTTTGTACGTCAAGTTTAAAAAAAGTATTGATAAGGTAATAAAATCACCGGGGAATTATCAACGTTTAGTGCCGAAATTTTATCGCCACCGTAAAAAACAAACATGGCAGTTATGTTTTGTTCAAAGTTTCTCTTAAAACTTTTCAAGCCTTTTAAATCTTTTTCAGACAGATTTTGGGCACTTTTAACTTCTATGCAAATTACCTGGCCTTCATAATTTTCAATTATGAAATCCACTTCGTAAGTTTTATTGTCCCTAAAATAATAAATTTCAAAACGAAACCTTATTTTAGCATCAATTTAACTGAAGAATTGCACCAGTTGAATTGAAGTTTTGAACCATTATAACTGAAGAATATCCCTATGCGAACTGAAAAATTGAATCTACACTATTTAGCTTAAATCAGCTCATAATAAGCTTAAACTTATTCCATTTTTAAACAATATGTTAATTTGTTGATTGTTAATCTCATCAATAGTTACGGTTTTAATACTATCATCATTAATATGTAAAACTGTACCAATAGTGTTATTATCAATATAATATTATCAAAAAACAAAAAGCAGCTTTTCACATATTGAAAAGCTGCTTTTATAGTTAAGTTAATTCAAATATCGTTGAATACATTCTTACTTAAAATTTGAGTGAAATTCCTATTTTACCATCACTAACCTGGTTTCCCCCGTTAAATTCAATACCGGCAGCAAATTTTTCGGTAAAGTAATACCTGAAACCTATTTGAGCACCGAGCCCTAAACCACCTGTATGCCCATTGTTCCAGGTATAATCAACATTGTCATTCCAATGATAAAAACCAAGATTTAAACCGGCATAAGGATCGAATTTGCTTGGAATTTTCAATATCCTGCTAAAGTGATAGTTTGAGTTAAAAGAGAAGTTCATTAGGTCTTCATAGTATTTAACATTGTTAAATGTCCAACTATACCTTCTCCATCCAATTTCACCGCCGATAGAAATGTCCTCATGTACCCAGTAGTCAAAACCAACGTATATCGGTAAAGCATCATGAGCAAATCCTAATCCTGCATTAAATTGCTTTTGTCCTATTTGTGCATTAACCATAAATGCGATCATAAACATGGTTAATAATAAACCTATTTTTTTCATTTCCTTTTATTTTAATACTTATCTCAATTATTAAAAATCTCGCAAAAATATAACATTCCTTTAAAAGGTTATAATTTTATATCCTCATTAATTGAATAAAAAACAATTTCCTTTATACGGAAATGTTGAGTAATTACTATTTGAATGTTGCATATAAAACGAAGTAATATCCTTTCTGTTGTATATTAACCCCAAATTACAGACATCCTAACTTATCGGAATCTGCATTGTCATATTTTTCTTATTTTCATTAAACCAACTTTTGGTAATTAGTAATTAGTGACTGGTAATTAGATGATTGCACGCAAATAAATGACCAATGACCAATTTCTAATGACTTTATGCGACAATATCAATTTACGAATACAAGCCTGTAATATTCTGAAAATCAAATTATGAGTCAGGAGTTCTGAATTAGCTGCGCTGAGGTGCAAGCACGTTCATAAAATTATTGCTATCTGCGAAAGCAATTCTTTGAATACTATACTTTAATACTGAAGACGAAAAAAGCAGCCCATCCAAAACCGGAAAGGCTGCTTAAAATCAGAGCCATGAAAAATCTTTATTAGTATTAGCCTTTAACACTGGCTACTAAAAATTCTCTGTTTAATCTAGCAATATGTGCGATGGAAATTCCTTTAGGACATTCAACCTCACAAGCACCAGTATTTGTGCAGTTACCAAAACCAAGTCTATCCATGGTTGCTACCATATTCAATGCTCTTTTGCTAGCTTCGACTTTTCCCTGTGGCAATAAAGCCAATTGAGAAACTTTAGCAGAAACAAACAACATTGCTGATGAGTTTTTACAAGTTGCTACGCAAGCACCACAACCAATACACGATGCTGCATCCATTGATTCATCAGCATTTTCTTTAGGTATGAGAATAGCATTTGCATCTTGGGCACCACCTGTGTTCACTGATATAAAGCCCCCAGCCTGTAAAATTTTATCAAAAGCTGAGCGGTCAACCATTAAATCTTTAATAACAGGGAAACCACCGGCACGCCAAGGTTCAATGGTAATGGTTTCGCCATCGCCAAATTTACGCATATGCAACTGGCAGGTAGGTATCAATGTATCAGGGCCGTGTGCCCTTCCGTTAATATACATGCTGCACATTCCACAAATACCTTCACGGCAATCATGGTCAAAAGCAACCGGTTCTTTTCCTTCATTTACTAATTGCTCGTTTAGCACATCCATCATCTCCAAAAAAGAACTATCTGTAGAGACATTAGCCACCTGATAGTTTTCAAATGCGCCTTTAGTTGTAGCATCTTTCTGACGCCAAACTTTTAATGTAAGATTTATATTTTTTGACATAATGTTCTATTTATAATTCCTAGTTTTAACTTCAATTCCTTCATATTTTAGCTCTTCCTTATGCAATTCGTCTTGACCATCACCTTTATATTCCCAGGCCGCTACATACATAAATTTATCATCATGACGCAAAGCTTCCCCTTCTTCAGTTTTATGCTCTGACCTGAAATGTCCACCGCATGATTCAGCCCTGTTTAAAGCATCTTTTGCCATCAGTTCACCCATTTCGAGGAAATCTGCTAATCTGATTGCTTTTTCAAGCTCCACATTAATCGCATTGATTTCACCCGGTATACGTAAGTTTTTCCAGAATTCAGTACGTAAAGCTTTTAGTTTCTCTATTCCTTTCTTAAGACCTTCTTCATTTCGTTCCATACCAACGTGTTCCCACATGATGTGTCCAAGTTCTTTATGAATTGAATCTACAGAACGTTCACCCTTAATCTCCATTAATTTGGAAATCATGGCTTTGGTATCTTTTTCGGTTTTCTTAAATTCAGGCAAATCTGTTTCAAAAGCTTTAACTGAATGTTGGTCAGCCAAATAATTTTGGATTGTAAAAGGTAAAACAAAATAACCATCAGCTAAGCCCTGCATTAATGCAGATGCACCAAGACGGTTTGCACCATGATCTGAGAAGTTTGCCTCACCAATAGAGAATAATCCCGGAACAGTTGTTTGCAATTCATAATCTACCCAGGTACCACCCATTGTATAGTGAATAGCCGGATAAATCATCATTGGTGTTTCATAAGGATTGGCATCGACAATTTTTTCATACATCTGGAACAAATTCCCATAACGTGCTTCGATGACATCCTTGCCAAGCCTTTTAATAGCATCTTTAAAATCAAGATACACAGCCTGTCCTGTTTCTACACCATGTCCGGCATCACATACCTCCTTGGCAGCTCTTGAAGCAACATCACGAGGCACCAGGTTACCAAAAGCGGGGTATTTTCTTTCCAAATAATAATCACGATCTTCTTCTGGGATATCCTCCGGAGTTTTTTGTCTGTTTCTGATTGCCTCAGCATCTTCTTTTTTAGCAGGGACCCAAATTCTACCATCATTACGCAAACTTTCGCTCATCAAGGTAAGTTTTGACTGGAATTCACCGTGAACAGGAATACATGTTGGGTGAATTTGAACAAAAGAAGCATTTGCAAAGTAAGCGCCTTTTTTATATGCTTTCCAGGCAGCACTACCATTTGAGCCCATGGCATTGGTCGATAGGAAAAATACATTTCCGTACCCCCCCGTGGCTAATACAACGGCATGACCAAAATGACTTTCAATTTCACCAGTTACCATATTTCTTGTGACAATTCCTCTGGCTTTCCCATCAATAACAACAATATCCATCATTTCAGTTCGTGGGTACATTTTAACTGTACCTTTGGCTATTTCCTTGTTTAACCCTGCATAAGCACCAAGTAAAAGCTGCTGTCCGGTTTGACCACGTGCATAGAATGTCCTGGATACTAAAGCACCCCCAAATGAGCGATTATCCAATAAGCCACCATAATCACGTGCAAATGGGATACCTTGTGCAACACCCTGATCGATGATGTCATTACTTACTTCTGCCAAACGATAAACGTTTGCTTCTCGTGCCCTGTAGTCACCACCCTTTACGGTATCATAAAATAAGCGGTAAATTGAATCACCATCATTCGGGTAATTTTTCGCAGCATTTATACCACCCTGTGCAGCAATACTGTGCGCTCTACGGGGACTATCCGAATAGCAGAAGTTTTTCACATTAAAACCAAGCTCACCTAAACTAGCTGCTGCTGATGCACCTGCAAGACCTGTTCCCACAACGATAATGTCAATTTTACGTTTATTGGCAGGGTTTACTAAATCCTGATGTGCTTTATAATTTGTCCATTTTTCCTTCAGTACACCTTCAGGAATTTTTGAATCTAATTTTGTCATAATTCTATAATAATTATATCTGTTTACCAGATTAATTCATAAAAATTAAAAAATAAAGAGGAATAATTGAAAATCCTGCAGCGATGATTATCGCATAGATATCGCCAATTATTTCAAGTCGTTTGCGCCAGGCATTATTACTCCACCCGAGTGTTTGCAGCGCCGACCAAAATGCATGATGCAGGTGAAGGCCTAAAAAGACAGCACCCAATACATAAAAAATAGAATAAACAATGCCAAAATCAGCATCTGTAAAAAGACCTGCAACCAAGGCATAAGAGTTATGCATCATTTCACCATCAACATTGACTTCGGCTAGTAGATCAGAACCCGAAACCTTCATTTTCCAGAAAAAATTCATAATATGGATAACAAGAAAAATAAAGATTACTGCCCCTAGTACAAACATGTTGCGCGATGCCCAGGTACTACTATGACCCTGCTCAAATTTATTATAAGACTGGGGTCTGGCTTTTTGGTTCTGTAAGGTTAATATCGCTGCATAAATCATATGGATGATAAATCCCAAAGCTAATATAGGTTGCATAATCTGTATTAACGGGTTTGTTTCCATAAAATGTGAAACGGTATTAAACGCATCAGAACCGACTAATAAAAACAAGTTTGCCGTTAGGTGAACCGCCAGGAACACAATAAGGAACAAACCTGTAATGCTCATTAAAAATTTTTGTCCTACTGAGGACTTTAAAAATCCACTCATATTTTAAAGACTTTAAATAAGGTTAACAAATAGCGTTTTTAATAATAGATTTACTTCTAAATATGCACAAATGTATATTCTTAATAAAGAAATTCAAATGTTAATAAACATTAAGAAAATAATTTAGACAAATTCTAAATAAAACTAAAAACAGTATGATTTATTCTGGAAATTATTAAATAATTTTGATTGTTTGATATCGGTTTTTGAATCAATCTATTAACTTTGCTTAGTGATAGATTGCATTTAAAAAATAAAAAAATGACACATAAAATTGAATATAAAAATACTGATATCCACTATGATGTAATAGGACAGGGAAAAACAATTGTTTTATTGCATGGATATTTGGAGACAAAACAAATTTGGGCATCTTTTGCTGAAGAATTATCCAAAAACTTTAAACTTATTTTACCGGATTTGCCAGGACATAGTAAAAGCACATGGTCCAATACGGCCATGACGGTTGAATTTATGGCTGAATCAGTTAAGTTTATACTAGATGAAGAAAAAGTTAGTAAATGTATGCTTGTTGGTCATTCCATGGGAGGATATGTTGCTCTGGCTTTTTTAGAACAATATCCCGAGGTGCTAAATGGTTTAAGTTTATTTCATTCAAGTCCGTATGCAGATAGAGAAGAGAAAAAACAAAACCGCGATCGGGAAATAAATATTATTCGGCAAGGTAAGAAAGCCCAGGTGTATACAGCGCATTTTCCCAATACTTTTGCAAAGGATAATGTTGAAAAATTTATAAATGAAATAGAAGGATGTAAAGAAACAGCAAAAAATATGAAGGATGATGGAATTATTGCCGTCTTGGAAGCAATGAAAGCCCGACCAGATCGTTCTGAAATATTGAAGGCTACAAAAATCCCTATACAATATATTATAGGTGAAAAGGATAATTTTATCCCGATGGAAATATTAAATAAATTACAGCTACCTGATAATTCGGAAGTAGTTGTGCTTGAAAATTCAGGACACATGGGCTTTATTGAGGAAAAAGAAAACGCGCTGGAAGCGATAAGTGGTTTTGCAAATAAAGATATAGTTTAAAGTCAGTTTTGATTAATGAAAAAACACACATTGTTAATAGCAATAATGATATTGATTGCGTGTAAGCAATCACCTAATTACAACCCTTTTGACAATCAGTTTGATATTTCAGTAAAAGATTTCACAAATAACAGATGTGATACGATTTCTGCTGGTTGTGGTTATTTCAATTTGCAAATTACATCAGGAAAATTACGACCATTTTACCAGATTCATTATGATAATTTTAATGAAGTTGTAGCAAAAGGATTTACCTATTATGTTGATACAAACAGTTTAGTTGGGATGAATGATATATATGACGAGTATGTACTTGACTCAATTCTTAACTCCTTTATAGATTTCAAAGAATTAAGTATTGAATTAAGTAGATTCAATTACATATTTTCTGAACAAAAGGGAGAGCTAATAAAAATTATAAAAAAAGATATGACTGATACTATATCTCTGAGGTTAGGGATATATCCGATTGAAAAGGATTCAATTGCAGTAAGGGAAATTAGTTATTGGAAAGGGAAATAGTTATATATTAATAAATGAGTCTGGTCTAAAAACTAAATGTTGATGCAAATAGCCGCTAAGCGGTTTTGTTAATGAGCTGATATATAGCTTATAAAACAGTGTGCTTTTTGTAGGATTATCCGCTAAGCGGCTTTTTAGACTGAGCTTATAAATACCAATTTTAATAAATAAAAAATGAAACATTACAAAGCTTCGAGGCGTTGAATTTCTGAAATAAGCCTTGTTGATTCTTTTGACAGTTCTTTTCCAATAGCAAAAAGGAGGTTGACAACTAATTTATTTTCTATTTGACCGGATTCAAGTTCAAAATCACTTCTTCTGATCTTATATATTGTTGTATCACCTACCGCTACAAAAGTTGTTGTTATAGGTCTTGGAGCAAAAAAGGATAATTTACCGAAATATGTCCCCGGTGAATACTTAGCAAGAACCTTATAAGATGTAGGACCATTATATAGCCTTTGTTCAACAGAACCAGAAGTAACCATATAAAGCGAGCTGCTTTCCTCACCTTCTGACAGGATAACTTCTCTGTTTTTATACTCTTGCTTCAGGAAAATCTTCCTTAATAAGGCAATTTCATTTTCACCAACAGCCTTGAATAAACTATTTTCATTAAAATCTACCGGAGATGTAACACGATATTCTTTATCCTTGTATTCACTCTTTAAAATAAAGTCTTCAGCATATTCCAGTGCCCGGGCAGTTGAATGGAAGATTTTTGTGACCCTTACCTTTTTACTTTCGATTAAGGAAAAAGCTTTCTTCATCTTTTTTCCAAACCCCAAACGTTTATGCATATGAGTAAAAACAATTGTTGTTCCCTTTTTCTTTGCAATTTCAACCAACTGCATGAGTAAAACCATCCCGCTCATATCTAATGATAGCACCCTTCTAAAATGCAGTATTATTACCAATCTGCTGTCTAGCCTATCTATTATGCTTTTATAAAGTTGATCAGTTGTGGCAAAATACAAATCTCCTTGTAGCTCAATTAATAGTCCTTTATCTCCATTCTCCTCTATAATTCCCCTATGCTTCTCACTACGTTTACGAGGTGATGGATATTCAACAATATTTGTTTCACGTCTTATTAATGGTCGTTTAATTCCTCTTGTAATAAATGTAACTACAGCAAATATCATCCCAAGGGCTACAGCTTTTGTTACATCAAAAATCATAGTTGCTGCAATTACCATAATTGCATTTATTGCATCAACTCTTGTAAACTTGTCTTTCAACCAAAGGATTATATTTATATTGATCATGTTAAGCCCAATATAAATAATTACCCCGGAAAGAGCTGAAAGAGGTAAAAAAGAACCAATCCCTCTTCCAAACAAGGCCATTAAAAGAATAAGGACAGCAGCAAAAACAGGACTCCAACGCCTGCCGCCTGCCATAGTGTTTGCAAGGGTCGAGCCTTTTGTTCCACCACCGCCAACACCACCTACTGCACCAATTAGCATTTGGGCAACTCCTTGAGCTACAAGTTCATTTTTTGCATTATGCCGCTCAGAAGTTTGCGTGTCGGCAACAAGTGCTGTCAACAAACAGTCTATCATTACAAGTATTGCTAAAGCCAATGCCGATGTGATTATCAACTGCCATGGTAGTGCAGCAATATCAACACCGTCAAACCGATTAAGAACTTCCCCGAATTCAATAGATGGAAGAGAACCAATTACCCATTTAGGATCAGGATTAGATATCGAAAGTGTTAATATGGGATATACAGCTATTCCAGCCAGTAACCCCATTAGGATTGAAGGTAGCCGGGGAACGAATTTTTTAAAAAGAAAAATACCCAACAGGGTAACAGAAGCAATTATAACAGGTATAAATTTGTGCCATCCATAAATAGAATCCGATGGAATAATTTGATAGACCTGTGACTTAACCATTAATATACCTATTGCGGTTATCATACTTGCTACAACCGGGTATGGAATGAGTTTTATTAGTTCGCCACCTCTTAGCAGACCAAATAAAATTTGGAAAATACCAGTAAATAAAAGTACCATGCTTATAATGACCAGTATCTCATTTGGCGCATATTCATCAGCAAGTTTAACAACCAAACCTGCAAGAAGCATTGTAACAGGGCCATTAGGGGCACTAATCATACCTATTGTTGCTCCTGCAATACCCGATGAAAGCAGCAAAATAACAGCACCTATCAGTCCGGCCATAGCCCCGGCAGAGGCATCCATGCCAAAAGAGGTGAAAAGCAGGACACTCAAACCAATGGTTTGGGGTAGTACTGCTATTGAACCAGATAAGCCACCGAAAAATTCTGAGCTAATTTTTTTTAAATTTTTTTGTGAAAAGCTAATTTTCATTTCTTAAACGTTTTTTCGAATAAACAAAACTATGTTTTAAAGTATAGTTGATTGCAAGGTATAATAAATAATTTATTTTGATTTTAAACAGATACGGAATCGCATCTGACTGAAAGCCAGGTTACCCAAAAACAAAATGTAGTTTTTAAATCGAATAGATGAGGTTATCAAAAAAACACAATAAGTTTATATGTGCAGGTCTTTTCAAAATAATCTGACAAAGGTAAGACATTTTTTTAGTTTTTAATAAAAATTATATTCTATTTTAATAAATGGGATGTAGTCAAATGGCACAAATAACAATATAATACTCCTTACAGGCAAGCTCTAAAAGCCCCTTTTCCTGCGGTTACACAAAAATTTAAACATTTTCTTCTACAAGTGATACAGTGAGTTTGTCGAACTGCTCAGTACAGTGCAATTATAGTAGTGAAATCTATCTGTAAAATTTAATCGGTCTGAATTCTAGGGCAATCGGTTTTAAAATACTGGATATTCAACACTTTCAGTGTTGTGTCAGCTATTATTATCATACCACGGGTTACACCAGCGGTTATTTATATTAAATCCTTTCAGGATTTTAAAATATTTTAACTGTAATAATAACCACTAAGTGGTTAAATTTGAATAACCATGGGTGCAACCCATGGTACATAAGGAATAGCAATGTGAACCCTGAATGGGTTCAACTTTTAAACCCGATTGCCTTGGTCGGAATTCGTTTTATGTTTGTAATTAAATCATGTGCAAAATTACTTTTTAAAAGTTTTTGACAGGATTTATTTTTTTCCTTAACGACAATAAAAATAAAGCTAAGAACATTAATGCACCATTAAGAATTATAATTTCAAATCCAAATTGATATCCACCAAATAATTCCTTTGAATAAATATTTATTATATAAGAAGCTAATGGGGCAATAACCGCAGCTACAGGAATTAGCCAATTATCAGTCACTTTTATTTTTGTGAAAAGTCCAAAAGCAAAAAGACCAAGTAATGGACCATAAGTGTATCCGGCAACCGTGAAAACGGTCGAAATAATGCTTCTGTCGTTAAATTTGCTAAATACTATTATTATCACATACATAATGACTGAAAAAGCAATATGAACACCTAATCTAATAGCCTTTTGTCTTTTCTCTGATTTCTTTTTCAGGTTCATGAAATCAACACAAAACGCTGTTGTTAATGATGTTAAGGCAGAATCTGCACTTGAAAATGCTGCGGCAACAATTCCCAGAAGAAAAACAATGCCGGCAAAAGCAGTAAAATTATTTATTGCTAATGTTGGATAGAGATCATCAGAGAATTTGGGGATTTCTATTCCGTTTTTTTGTGCATATACATATAGCAAAACACCTAATGATAAGAATAAAAGATTTACCGGAACTAAAATAATACTTAACCAGTAAATATTCTTTTTAGCATCTTTAATATTTCGGCAAGTTAAGTTTTTTTGCATCATATTTTGGTCTAAACCAGTCATAACAATGGCTATAAATGCCCCTGCAAAAAATTGTTTCACGAAGAATTTGCTGCTTTGCCAGTCCCAATCCCATGTTTTTGAATACGGACTACTTTTAATGGTTTCTATAATTCCGGCAGTAGAAAGGTTTAAATCATCTGCAATAATATACATGCTAATAACTACAGCTGAAAGCATGAACGTTGTTTGCAGAGTGTCAGTCCAAATAATAGTTTTCATTCCACCACGGAAAGTGTAAACCCAAATTAATAAAATTGTAACCAGGGCAGTTATCTCAAACGGAATATTGTAAGAGTTGAAGAAAGCAAGTTGAAGAACCCCTGCTACAAGCAGCAGTCGCAATGATGCGCCCATGGTTTGGGATAATAGGAAGAATAATGAGCCTGTTTGATAAGATTTTATTCCATAACGGGTTTTCAAATAAGTATAAATTGAAATTAAGTTGAGTTTATAGTACATTGGCAAAAGTACATTGGCAATTACAAAATAGCCCAATAAATAACCTAATACTAACTGAAAATAAGTGAAAGCTTTAAATTCTTCTGTTCCCGGAATAAAAGCACCTACTTCGCCGGGCACGGAAATAAAAGTAACTCCTGATAATGAAGCACCTATCATACCAAAGGCTACAACATACCAGGGCGATTGTTTATCTGCCGTAAAGAATGAGTCATTTGAAGCTTTACGCGAAGTTAGATATGATATTAATAGAAGAATAGAAAAGTAGGCAGCTATTATGCCAAAGACTAATAAAGGACTCATAATAAAAATCAATAATTGGTTAATTTATCGCTACAATAATATAAAAAATATGAATATAAATTTATTTTATTTGTAATTTGTCATACAAATATTGTATGTTTGTAACAGCATTAAATAAAAAAAGCCCTGAACTTAGTTCAGAGCTTTAGTACCCGGAGCCGGGGTCGAACCGGCACTCCCGAAGGAACTGGTTTTTGAGACCAGCGCGTCTACCAATTCCGCCATCCGGGCTTAATGAATTGGAATGCGAAAGTAATTAATTGTTCAATATCTGCAAAATATTTTTTTCTAAATATGAAATATAAAATAAATAATGCTGAAATATGTATTGTTCTGGAATAACTATAGCTTGTTCTAAATGATTTCATGTTTTTTAATAAAAAATAATTGCGCTGCTTTATTGAATTGGTCTGTGAACTCCTAGCAGGTTGATGTTAAAAATAAAATCATGAATTTTGCGAATTAAAAAAGTGTAAATTAATATTCTTTATCAAAATTTAACAAAAAGGTGTTTTTATATTTATCTTGCGATCTAAATTATTAATTCTTAAAAGTTTCTTATGGCATTAAATTACATCTGGATTGGCTTTTTCCTAATTGCATTTGTTGTTGCATTGGTAAAGCTTATTATTTTTGGTGATGTTGAAGTTTTTCCAAATATGGTGGCTTCAACTTTTGATATGGCAAAAACCGGTTTTGAAATTTCCCTGGGACTTACCGGGGTATTGACCCTTTGGTTAGGTTTGATGAAAATTGGTGAAAAGGGCGGTGTAATTAGGATTTTTTCAAAATTAATTGGGCCTTTTTTTCATAAATTATTCCCTGAATTAGAGAAAGACCATCCTGCAATAGGTTCGATAATGATGAACGTTGCAGCAAATATGCTGGGTTTAGATAATGCAGCTACACCGATGGGTTTAAAAGCTATGGAGGAAATGCATAAAAGTAACCCTAAAAAGGATACTGCCAGTAATGCACAAATTATGTTCCTGGTTTTAAACACTTCGGGATTAACACTTATTCCTATTAGTGTAATGGTATATCGGGCACAATTGGGTGCTGCTGACCCTTCAGACATATTCATCCCCATATTGCTGGCAACTTTTTTTTCAACTATTGCCGGTTTAATTGCGGTATCACTTTACCAGCGGATTAACCTATTTGACAAAGTAATAATGGCCTATATTGGTGGCTTAACAGCAATAATTATTGGTATTATTTATCTATTCTCACAGATGCCAAAGGATCAGATAACCATGATCTCTACCCTGTCGAGTAATATTATTCTATTCTCAATTATCATTCTATTTATAATGCTTGGTGTAAAGGCGAAAATTAATATCTATGATGCGTTCATTGAAGGGGCTAAAGGTGGTTTTGAGATTGCCATAAAAATAATTCCCTTTTTAGTTGCGATATTGGTTGCGATAGGTGTTTTTAGGAGTTCCGGTGCTATGGGGTATATAATTGATGGCGTTGCTGCTTTTTTTGGTTGGATAGGGGTAGATACTGATTTTATCCCGGCTTTGCCTACAGCTTTGATGAAACCGCTTAGTGGAAGTGGCGCCAGGGGTATGATGGTAGATGCCATGAATAACTATGGTGCAGATTCATTTGTAGGGCGAATGGCTTCAACTGTACAAGGTGCTACAGATACTACTTTTTACATACTAGCTGTATATTTTGGCTCCGTTGGAATTAAAAATACACGCTATGCGGTTACAGCTGGATTAATAGCAGATTTTGTAGGGATTATTGCTTCAATTATTATTGGTTACTTATTTTTTCATGGGCAATAGGTTTTAGTGAATGTCAATCAAATCGGCTTTGCCAGTATTGTACGATTTGGCTCTGGTTTAAATACTCTGTGGTACTAATAGTTGCTTGTTTTGTGTTAATTAACAGATAATTAGAAATTAGTAATTGGTAATTAAAATGGATGTCAAATTTGTTTAATTACTAATTGCCAGTATACTAATTACTTGACAGACACAAACACTGTGTGTATTTAAAATACCCCAGACAATCTAAACTAGAGCGGCCGATTTTTGTAATTGTCTAATGATCTGTTCCTAACGGTCAATTGTCAAATATTGATTTGATGTAAATAAGAATAATATTACAATGCAGATTCCGATAAGTAAGGATATCTGAAATTAGACTATTCTATCTGCTAAAAACAGATTTAAAATAGTAATCAAAAAGCTGAGAACAAGTAGTAGATTCCCAAACAGTTTGCTTTTAAGGTGTATAAAGAATAGTGACAAAAATAATGATACAGGCACTGCGATAAGAAATATTAATTCAAGTGATGAATTGGTAAGATAGATAATTAAAAAGCCCAATAAGAATAAATAAAAAAACAGCTTTAAATTATTTCTAATATTAATATTTAAACTGACATAATATCTATATAGAGCCATATTTGATAAAATAATCAGGATCAGAAAAAAAATACCGGCAATTTGTGAAGTTCCAGTTAATGAAGTGAAATTATTAAAGCCCGGATCAAATCGGAACAAGCTTAATATATTATAGCAGGTATCGTTGGTGATAAAATAAAAAGAGAAAAATAAGTACCATATAACAAGAGGACCTGCAAAGGCCATCGTAAATTCTTTGATACTTCCTGGTCTGCTTATAATAATATTTATCCACAATATAAAAATAAGATATATCAGATTAAAATAGAATAATGATGCAAGACCAATTAACATTGATGCATCAAAATAGTTTGCCTGGGCTTTTTGTTTCCCTTGAGCCTTTTTTATTTTAATCCATGCGATTAAAAATAAAGTGTTTGCAAAAAGAATGGGATGTATTTGTAGATACTCAGTAAAATTGATAATTATTAAAATAAAAAAAAGAGCGGGCATGTATGAGCGATACCCAAGCAAATTAAAATGGTTATTTATGGTGGCAACAATTATTGCCTGAAACAAAATCAATAAAAGTGCGATGGATTTATTAAGAAAATGCGAGTCAATCATTACAAAAAAATCCATGACAATTCCATAAAGTGGTAATGAGTTTTGATCAATAAAAATCCCTGAACTTGTATCATCAAGAAACACTTTTAACCAAAAAGCAGTGGTTAAAAATATAATTATTATTAAGTTGGTTGGTTGAAAACCTTTAAAGAAATTTAATAGCATTAATTATTTATTTCTGATTCCTAATTCATTAAAATCGACGATGTTCAAAGAATTGGTATGGCATTTTAAACAAAGCTAAGGACAAGGATGAGGTAGCTAATAATCTGTATCGGTTCAAACAACCCTCCTTCGCCTCAGCCTTCGCCTTTTCTTCATTATATCTTTTTTCATTGTTTATAAATCAAAACCAATATCATGCCGATAATTTTTCCCCTCAAATTCTATTTCAGCTGCTTTTGAATAGGACTTTTGTAATGCAGCATTCATATCTTCACCATATGCACTAACTGCTATTACCCTTCCACCATTTGTGAAAATATTGTCCTTTTTTTTATTTGTTCCTGAATGAAAAATAATGGTTTCAGGAGCTCCATCCAGCCCTCGGATTTCTTTACCCTTTTCATAGGTGCCGGGATATCCTTTTGAAACCAACATAACTGTTGAAACAGTTCGTTCATCAATTTCAATAGATTTATCAGCTAATTTATTCTCAGCAACAGCCACAAATAATTCCACCAGGTCTGATTTTATTCTTGGAATTACAACCTCAGCTTCAGGGTCACCCATTCGAACATTATATTCTATAACAAAAGGATTGCCATTGTTGTTCATTAATCCGAAGAAAATAAATCCTTTATAATCAATATCTTCTTTTTTAAATCCTTTAATCGTTGGTATAATAACCTGATCTTCCACTTTTTTCATAAATTCTTCATTAGCAAATGGAACAGGTGAAATAGCCCCCATGCCACCTGTATTAGGGCCTGTATCTGCTTCGCCAATACGTTTATAATCTTTGGCTTCAGGTAAGATTTTGTATGATTCCCCATCCGTTAAAATAAATACAGAAAGCTCAATTCCTTCAAGAAACTCCTCAATTACTACCTTTTGACTCGCCTCCCCGAATTGTCCGTCAAGCATCTCTTTAAGTTTTGATTTCGCTATGGAAATATCATTTTCAATAATAACCCCTTTACCGGCAGCTAAGCCATCAGCTTTTAGCACATATGGAGCATTTAAACTTTCTAGAAAATTAAAAGCATTATTTATAGTTTCTTTTGTAAAACTTTGGTATTTGGCCGTAGGGATATTGTTCTTATACATAAAGTTTTTGGCAAACTCTTTACTCCCTTCTAATTCTGCAGCAGCTTGTACAGGACCAATCACTTTCACGCTGGCAAGTTCTTTGTCCGCAATAAAATAGTCATGAATGCCTTTTACAAGTGGGTCTTCCGGTCCTACAAATACTAACGAAATATCTTCTTTTAATACCAGTGATTTAATAGCATCAAAATCATCAACTTTGATATCAATATTTGTTCCCAGGCTATCTGTGCCGGCATTACCCGGTGCAATAAAAAGCTTATCTACAAGCTTGCTTTGTTTAATTTTCCACGAAATAGCATGTTCCCGGCCGCCTGAACCAATGACTAATACATTCATTTGTTTAATTTTAGTAAATATTTGAAATCCGCCAGTTAGCAAACTAGTTTTAATTATGTGCCCTTAAATGGAGATTGCCTTAATTTTATACCAGCATGTAAAAATAACATGCTTATTACAATAATTAAAATTTTATTTTTGAGCATACATGAAAAGCATGATAAAGAATATACTATTATGCTAAAATTGATTAAATTTATGCACTTTTGTAAGAGTTATGATTTCGATGGTTAAATATCAATTCATTTTATGGGTGCTGTTGTTGACTCAACTTATGAGTTTAAATCTTTTTGCTCAGAAAGTTGTACTTTCAAACGATCTTGACGTCAAATCAATTTCTTCTGAACTTCTTATTTATGAAGATAAAAGTAGTGTGTACTCTATTTTGGATGTGTCGGAAGAAATGCTAAGAAAAGAATTTAAAAAGACCAACAAAAAAAACCCGTCTTTTTCATTTACTTCATCTACTATTTGGTGTAAATTTATTTTGGTAAATGAAACACAAAAAGAATGTTTTCTTGAAATTAACCCGCCTATCCTAAATGAAATTGTTCTATATGCTGTTCTTGGTAATAATACAATAGATAGTATTCGTAGAGGAAGCCTTTATATTGATGAAAATCAGGAAATAAGTTCAAGTAGTAATATTTTTAAATTGCACCCTGAGGCTAAATCATTTTATTTAAAGATAAAGACAAATACAAGATTGTATATAAATGCAAAACTTGGTACTAATAGAGCCTTTTTATTAAATAACAGTAATACTGACTTAATTAAGGGGAGCTATGGTGGCATTTTGTTAATGATTTTTCTTTATAACTTATTCTTGTTGTTAACCTCTCATGATAAGATATATTTCTATTACCTTCTTCATCTAATAAATTCTTCAATTAGTTTTTTATATTTAACGGGAATTGGTAAAGAATATATTTGGTCAGAAAATATTTGGATAAATGAATATATTATTACCATAATGAGCCTGGGGTTCATTTTCCCAATCTTGTTTACAATTAATTATTTAGATACAAAAATACATTCAAAAAAGCTGCACATGGGAATGATTGCTTCCATATTGGCTTTAGTGATTGTTTCAATATTTGATATTTTTGGGAAACACCTGGTTTCGGGTAAACTATTGAATATAATTGGTTTTCTGATGATCATTTTTGTAATATTTTCAACAATAGTTATAAAAAAGAGAGGGTTTAAACCAGCCACACCATTTCTATATGCCTGGATGTTTTACTTAGTTGGTATTTTCGTTCAAGTATTGCAGGGGATGAATATAATCCCTACCATATCATTAACCTCAAATGCCATGCTAATTGGCTCAATGTTTGAAATTGTAACACTCTCACTAGCAATAGGGTATAAAATAAATTACTTAAGGGACAAAATGCAATTGTCAATTACAGGTGAAAAAGTAGCATTAAAGGAAAAAGAGTACTTAATCAGCAAACAAAGTGAAAAACTGGAAGCTCTTGCCAAACGGCAAACAAAACAAATTCATGATAAAAACTTAAAATTGGAACAAAATAATGCTGAAATTATCAAACAAAATGAAAAAATAAAAATCCAGAACAAAAAACTTCTTGAATCTAATAAACTTTTAGAAAATAAAAGTAAAATAATTAATGAACAGCATGAGGCATTGATTTTTCATAAAAATAATCTTGAAGAATTAATAGAGTCCAGAACTTTTGAGTTGGAAAAAGCCACACGAAAAGCTGAAGAAGCTGACCATCTGAAAACAGCATTTTTAAAAAATGTTTCGCACGAGATACGAACACCAATGAATGCAATTGCCGGTTTTGCCAGCTTACTTTTTGATATTGATAAAGAAGATAAAAGGCATGCGTATTATGTTGATATTATAACAAAAAATACTGATGACCTACTCAATTTAATTGATAATATTAGAGAACTGTCTAGACTTCAAACAGGCAGTGTAAAAATAAAATATGTCACATTTGATCCGCAGGAAACATTTAACGCTTTAAACGATTTGTTTATTGAAAAAATGAAAGAAGAAAGAAAATCTTTTGTCTCATTAAAATTATCAATTACTGAAGAACGTGATATAAAAATTAAGACTGACTATAACAGGTTTTGGCAGATTGTATTTCATTTACTTGATAATGCTGTAAAATATACTGAAAAAGGCTTTATCCAATTTGGATATCGTGTTAATAATTCAAATGATTTAGAGGTATTTGTAAAAGATACGGGTAAAGGTATCCCAAAAGAAAAACTTGATACGGTTTTTGACAGGTTTCGAAAAACAGAAGAAAGTAAAAGCAAACTGTATTCAGGTACCGGTCTGGGTTTATCACTTGTTAAAGGTTTGGTTGAATTAATGGATGGGACTGTAACCGTTAAAACAAAAACAAAAGATGATTTTCCGACTGAATCACCAGGAACTACATTTATACTGGTTTTTAAGAATATTATTGTTTAATTAGTGCGAATCAACAGGTGTCATTTCTTTTAACTTTATTTAACAAAGTAGATAGACATCCAAATATATGTAATTAACAAAATGATTACAAATTAATTACAAGCCTGCTATTTAGTTTTGCTTCCTACATTAGTCGTTTAATTGTTCATTTTGCAAATTAGCCTGCAAATTTATATCATAAAAGCTTATATTTGTTTTAAAATAACAATAGTTTGCTAATTTAAAAAGTAGAGAGATGGGGGTTTTATTAAAATTGGTTTTTATAGGAATACTGGTATATTATGTGTTTAAAGCTGCTATACGTTTATTATTGCCGCTTTTAGGAAGAAAGTTTGAGGAAAAAATTAATCAGGCAGGGCAACCATATCAAAAAATAAAAAAAGAAGGAGAAATTACTATTCAGTACACAAAAAATAAAATTAAGCCAATTGACAAAAATACAGGAGATTATACTGATTTTGAAGAGGTTGAATAGGGCGGATTTGATTATGATAAATGAATAAAGATGCTCGTTTCTTGTTACTGGTTGTTTTGGTTTTGTAAACAGATAATGTTCAGTACAAAAGCTCCGGTTTAATATAGTCGTGATACGTTAGATTATTTGTTGTGCTTTAATTAACAGGTAATTAGATATTAGTTATTGGTAACTAAAAAAGTAAATGTATAAAATTCTTTACTAATTACTAATTACCAGTATACAAATTGCTTGTTAAATATAAGTAATACAGATATTAAAAACATCCCAAACAATCTAAACTAGACCGGTGCAAAACAACCAATAACCAGCAGCATAACTATTAGTTGATAAATTAGCGTTAAAGAAAATATGTCCGATTTTATAGACAAACATTAATTAATTACCCTTTGAAGTTATAAAGGTCCAATTCCCATTTTCTAATGTTCAATGCATGTTGACTTTTAACTTTTTCTCCTTTTGAGTTTGTATAATAACACCATTTGGTTATTTCAGTATCAATAGATTCATTTTTTAAAATCTTCTTTTTTAGAGTACTTCGGTTAAAGGATCCAATTCCTTTTGCGTATACAAAATGTGCAATGGCAAGTTTTTTAGAGCCATCAAGTTTAATATTTGCGTCAAGAACACGAATTGCCTTATTAAAATCTGCTCTTAAAATACTGTCGGCTTGTTGCTCGGTTATTTGTGAAAAATCTTCATTTCCCAGAATAATATGCCCGTAGCCTATTGTTTTGTGTCCGCCTGGACAGATATAAGCTGTACCATCTGCAAACCCTTCATGGTCTTTTATGTATTCAAGTGTTTTTTCGTACTGTTTATTCCAATCAAAAACAGGTCGTATTGAAAACTCCTTGTTTTGAATAGGGGTTAATTTTTTACCTTTCTTTTCTTCCTTTTCATCATTAACTTTAACATCCTTTTTAATTACAAAACCTGTAAAATTTAGTACTAAAGCTAATTCAGTAATTAAAATAAATTTTAAATTAAGTGTCATAAAATTATAATTCGTTCAACAATATTTTGCTAAAATATTATTCCAGAAGGAAATTGTCAGAGATATTAAATGATTGATTTACAGTTGCCCGTCTCAATATATGAAATTAATAAACTCTGATTTTCAGCAAAATGGCGACAAAGAAAAAAAAGATAAGGAAAATGTACAATGGAATTGACATTTTTTACATAGTTTGACTATTTTTGTTGATTAACAGCCCTAATTTGATGAGATAGTTAATAGTTCTTTTTGGTTATATTTTCTACACTTTATATTTATTTAGTTTCTTTAACCATTAATTAGTATTATTTTTGATATATAAAATTATCGCCAAAATTGAGTATTTTGCTTTCATAATTTGGACATGATAAGATTTTGTTTTACACTTTTTAAAAAAGTGGTCAATTTCTAAATAGGTCAGTCAGTTTGGGGTGTAGAGTGCTACATGTTTTGGTCATATCGTTTAATATTAACATAACATTGATTAATACTTGTTGGTGAAATGCAAAAAGAATACGATTTTTTAGTTATTGGTACAGGAGTGGCAGGCATGTCTTATGCCTTGAATGTAGCAGATTATGGAAATGTTGGGATTATTAGTAAGACTAAAGCTGAAGAATCAAATACTTTTTATGCGCAAGGTGGAATAGCTGCTGTTACCGACCTGCAAGATAGTTATGAAAAACATATTGAAGATACTTTGATTGCCGGAGACGGATTATGTAATAAAGATGTGGTGAAATTAGTTGTTTCGGAAGCACCGCAACGTATAAAAGAACTTATAGACTGGGGTGCAAATTTTGATAAGAATCCGGAAGGTAATTACGATTTAGCACGTGAAGGAGGACACTCTGAACATAGGATATTACATCATAAAGATAATACAGGTGAAGAGATTCAATTAAGCCTGATGAAGCAAATAGAAGCACACCCTTCAATTACAATCCTTAATTATTATTTTGCTATTGATTTAATTACCCAGCACCATTTAGGTTATCATATTAACAGGAATCAAACTGATATTGAATGTTATGGTGTTTACTCATTAGACATTAGGACGAAGAATGTTATAACCATATTGGCAAAAACGGTTTTTCTTGCTACCGGGGGTGTTGGTAATATATACCATACTACTACAAATCCGGCAATAGCGACTGGAGATGGTGTAGCTATGGCTTATAGGGCAAAGTGCCTTATTGAGAATATGGAATTCGTACAGTTTCATCCTACTTCTTTCTATAATCCCAGAGAGCGACCTTCTTTTTTAATCACCGAGGCAATTAGAGGGTTTGGGGCCATCCTTCGTACTAAAGATGAAAAAACCTTTATGCATAAATATGACCAGAGAGGATGCCTTGCCCCAAGGGATATTGTTGCCCGTGCTATTGATAATGAACTGAAATTATCTGGTGATGAATATGTATATCTTGATTGTTCAGGTCTGGATCCTGATAAATTAATTGCTCATTTTCCGAATATTTATGCAAAGTGTAAAAGTGAGGGGATTGATATAACTAAAGATTATATTCCGGTAGTACCTGCAGCACATTATGAGTGTGGTGGTGTAGTAACGGATGAAAATGGAAAAACTTCCATAAATAATTTATATGCTGCCGGCGAGGTTTCTGCAACAGGTTTACATGGAGCTAATCGTCTTGCCTCAAATTCATTACTTGAGGCTGTTGTGTTTGCCCACAGGGCTGCTAAACATGCGATTTCTGTTTTCCCGGGCTTAAAACTTAAAAAAGGTGTTCCTCAATGGGATGATGAAGGTACTTCACATCCTGAAGAAATGATACTGATTACACAGGGCTTTAAGGAACTTCAACAAATTATGACTAATTATGTTGGGATTGTACGATCAAATTTGAGGTTAAAACGTGCATTGGATAGGCTTAACATAATTTATAGTGAAACCGAAGTGCTTTTTGAAAAATCTACGGTTTCGCAAAAACTATGCGAACTTAGAAATGCAATTAATGTTGCCTATATAATTATTAAAATGGCTAAGAACCGGCGTGAAAGTAGGGGGTTGCATTATAATATTGATTATCCTGCAAAATATAAAAAGCTGGATTAATTCTTGATAATACTTAGATTCAATATACAAAAAATAAAAATGAGGCTAATTTGTTATTTTATCTTAATAGCAATTGTTGGGCACAACTTTCAGGTCGAGGCTCAAAGCCATGTGATATATGCAAATTCTAACTCATCCTTATCAATAACAGACAAAGCCGTAATTTATATTGATGAAAATGCATCGGCAACTTTTAACCAGGTACTAAATTTCTATTATGGTAATCAGTTTAAGACTAAAATCAGGGAAATTAATGCTTATTCAACAGCTGCCATTTGGGTTGCTGTAACTATTGAAAACAAAAAACAAGAAAAAATCTACCTTAAACTTAAACCTGGTTTTCTTAATCAGGTTACTTTATTTACTGTGAAAGATGAAAAAGTTGTTGATAGTACTACACTTGGTAGAATATTCCCTGTCAAGGATAACCTTGTGAATGCCAAAGACCTTGTATTTAGTATAAAACCGGGAAAATTCATATACTTTGTTCGCGTTAAAACAGATACATATTTACCCTTTACTCTTCAATTGCTTGATAAAAAAGCATTATATGAGAATGGGCATTTTTGGAATATTATTAATGGTTTTTTATTTGGGGCACTTGTGCTAACTATTTTGTATAACCTGTTATTATATTTTTCAGTTCGTGATTCAGCCTATTTATATTACCTGATGTTTGTATTGCTTGCAGCTTTAACTCTTTCATATCACTTAGGGATTGGCAATCAATATATATGGGGCAGGTATCCTTTTATAAGTAAATATATTACTCTTCTCTACGCTTTATTTGTTATAGGTACTGTTTTGTTTGTAATACGCTTTTTAGAATTACCACATAATTCTGTCAGATTTTACAGGGTTTTACAATTTTTTATAATCTCTATTGTTATTATTGGTGCATTTGACTTGCTTGACTTTCATTACCTGTCTAATATATTATTAATGACCTTGAGTGGCATAGTTTATTTTTTTATTTTTATTGTGGCATTGATTCAAGTGCAAAAAGGGAACAGATCAGCTAGATTGTTTTCTGTGTCCTGGCTGTTTTCTGTGCTTGCTTTTTCTGTGCTTGCTGTTCAAAATTTGCACTTGTTTTTACCTGTCAACAGGTCTTTTGATATTTTAATTTATGGTGTGTATACAAATATTATATTGTTATCATTAGTAATAGGTAATAAACTTAATATCTATAGTGAAGATGAAGAAAAAGCACGAAATAAAGAGTTGGTAGCTTTTAGAGAGCGGGATAACATAATTAGTGCACAAAAATTAAAGCTTGAGAAAATTGTCAAAGAACGAAATAAAGAAATTATCAATAAAAACCAGGAATTATCAAAATATCAAAACGAGATTGAAAATCAAACAAGTGAAATAGAGCAAAAAAATTATGAAATAAATAGTGTCAACCAACAACTTCTGCTTACAAATAAAAAAATTGAAACTCAAAATATTAGTCTTCAGAAAAACAAGTACGAGTTAGAAAAAACGGTTGAATTAAGAACAAAGGCACTAGAAACAGAAAAAGAGAGAGCAATTGTTGCTGATACTCTTAAAACATCATTTTTAAATAACCTTTCAAGAGAGATTAAAACTCCGATGAATGCTATAACTGGCTATGCCACATTAATATTGAATAAAGCAATATCTATAACCCAAAGAAATGAATACCTTCATATTATCATACAGAATGTGGATTCCCTACTTTCCTTAATTGATAATATTGTAACGCTTTCTCGTATTCAGGCAGGTGTGCTTAAATTAAAAACTAGTGAAATTGATTTAAAAGCTTTTATAAAATTAATTGCTGATGAATATATTGAAAAATTGAAAGATTCAAAAAATACAAATGTTCATATTATAACAAAAATACCTGATATTATTGAGGGCGTATTTATAAAATCAGACTATAATAAATTGTGGCTAATTCTAAAACTCCTGCTTGAAAATTCTGTAAAATATACAACAAAAGGTGTTATTGAAATTGGATTCAATATACGGAAAGATTTAAAGTTTAAACAAGCATCAGAATCTGATGTCCATAAAAAAAACAGTTCAGTAATTGAGTTTTTTGTGAAAGATGCCGGCAAAGGAATGTCTCAGCAAGATATTGATAAACATATTGTTAATAGGGATGCCAGTATTCAAAAATACCATTACCGACAACAAGGACTTGGACTGGCTATTATTGTTGGACTTGTTGATGTTTTTGGTGGGAAAATAAATGTTGTAAGTGAAGAAGGGAAAGGAACTAATTTTTATATTGAAATTTATACTGAAGTTATTAATTAGACTGCCTATAAAGTTAGGTTAATTTGTATAGATACGCTTATTCTTTATTAATCAGTTACTGGTTCCTTGTATTTTGTTCCTGGTTGTTCTATGCTGAACGTTAACTGTTTTCATTAGACAATCAGTACACAGCTACCAGCAACAAGTTGATTATAGTTGGTAGATTTGAATTAAATAATATTAAGTCTTACTATATTGAAAAACATTAATCTAATTGATGATGAGCAAAAAATTTACTTTATTGGTAATTGAAGATGATGAGGCTAGCTATAGGTTAATCGAAGCTGCATTACGTGTTATTGACTTGGAGATGTTACATGCTGATAATGGACAAGACGGTATAAATCTTTTCTCAGAGCATAATGTAGATTTGGTATTATTAGATATTCAACTTCCTGGAATGGATGGCTATGAAGTTTTAGACCATCTAAAAAAAATTAACCCTAAAATTCAGGTTATTGCACAAACAGCTTATTCAATGTCAGATGACAAAGATAAATGCATTGAACTCGGGTGCAGTGATTTCCTTTCAAAACCACTTAATATTATGCAATTTCGAGAGCTTATTGCTGAATACAAAGAAAGGTTAATACCTTAGGCTATAATTATTATTTGTCCATAAAGTCAAACCTTTTCACATTTTTGTTTTTCTATATATCAATAGGGACTTCCCTGTCAA
The DNA here is from genome assembly GCA_039714415.1 of Bacteroidota bacterium. Classification (GTDB taxonomy): domain Bacteria; phylum Bacteroidota; class Bacteroidia; order Bacteroidales; family NBLH01; genus NBLH01. The sequence goes on along the minus strand of JBDLJL010000047.1, from coordinate 7,762 downwards.
TTAATGCTTCCAGGGACATAAACGTTTCTGTTCTCAAGACTCCACGAATTGCAACTAGTTTCTCTGATAGAACTTGTTTTAAATGAATATTGTCCTTTGCAAATATTTTGATAAACATAGAATACTGCCCTGTTGTGTAATGGCATTGTACAATTTCAGGGATTTTTTTCAACTCTTTTAATACATCGCCAAACAACAAAGCATTTTCAAGGTAAACCCCAACATATGCTGTGGTTTGAAACCCCAGTTTTTTAGGGTCGATAGAAAAATGTGAGCCGGTAATAACACCCATCTCAATTAGCTTATTTACTCTTTGATGAATTGCAGAACCAGAGACTTTGCAAATTTTAGCTACTTCTAAAAAAGGTGTTTTGGCATTGTTAACAAGAATCGAAAGTATTTTTCTGTCTAATACGTCAATATGTAAGTTCTTCTCCATTTTTTGCAGTAATAATAATAAAAATAGTTTTAAATGTTTGTGTTTAGTTTCATTATAAAAGTTAGTTTGCCTTTAAAGTAATATTTTCATTTATTTGTTTGGCTTGAATAGTCATATTCGTTAATTTTGACCCCTAAGATTTTATTTTCACACTTTTTCGACAATAAAAGTAATAAAATAAAAGATTATTCTAAAATTTAAGTAAAAACATTTTTTATGTGTGGTATTTTAACAGTAATTGGCGAAAACAAACCAGAAAAAATTAAGGAGTTATCAAAAAGAATGACCCATCGGGGGCCTGATGAAAATGGTTTAATTCAAACAAAAAACGGGTCGGTATTATCGCACGAACGGTTGTCGATAATTGACCTTAACACGGGTATTCAACCAATCCCATCGGAAGGTGATGTGTGGATGGTGCATAATGGTGAAATATATAATCATGAAGAGATAAGAAACCAACTAAATAATTATCTTTTTAAAACCAAATCAGATAGTGAGGTAATTGTTGCTTTGTACAAGGAGTATGGTTTCGAATTTTGCAATCGGTTAGATGGTGTTTTTGCTTTTGTGATTGTTGATGGAGACTCATTTATGGCGGCACGGGATCCAATAGGGGTAAAACCTTTATATTATGGGACAGATAAAACTGGAAAAATGTATTTCGCATCTGAAATGAAGGCTATTTCGGATCAATGCTTTGAAATGGAAGCTTTTCCCCCTGGACATTATTATACCCCACAAACCGGTTTCGTAAAATATTATAAACCCGATTGGGAAAATCCCTTTGTTGCAAAAGATAAAATCGATCTTAAAAAACTGGAAGATGCATTAATCCTGGCAACAAAAAAACGTCTGATGACTGATGTGCCATTAGGAGTATTATTATCAGGAGGGCTTGATTCAAGTCTGATTGCTTCAATTACCAAGCGTTTGTTGCCTAAGGATAGTGAATTGCATTCTTTTTCAGTAGGTGTTGATACATCAGCACCTGATTTAATTGCAGCTAAAAAAGTAGCTGATTTCATAGGAACAATTCATCATAATGTAGTTTTTAGTGTAGAAGAAGGTATTGAATCCATAAAAAAAATTATTTGGCATCTTGAAACTTATGATGTGACAACAATCAGGGCTGCCACACCCATGTATTTTTTATCAAAATATATTAAATCAACAGGAATAAAAACTGTATTGTCAGGAGAAGGAGCAGATGAAGTTTTTGGTGGTTATCTTTATTTCCATAATGCGCCAAATGCCATAGAGTTTCAAAAAGAACTAATACGGCGTGTCCAAAATCTTTCAACTGCTGACTGCCTGCGTGCTGACAAATCGACCATGGCTCATGGTATTGAAGCCAGGGTTCCTTTTCTTGATAAGGACTTTCTTAATACAGTAATGCATATTCAACCATCATACAAACAGCCGAATAAGGATAATTCATTGCCGGAAAAATATATTTTAAGAGCCGCTTTTGATGATAAAGAAAACCCATACTTGCCGGATGAAGCACTATGGCGACAAAAAGAACAATTTAGTGATGGGATAGGTTATAATTGGATTGACCTACTAAAACAATTTTGTGAGGATACCGTGAGCGATAAACAATTTGCAAAAGCAAAAGAACTTTATCCGCATAACACGCCGAATACAAAAGAAGCATTTTATTTCAGGCAGTTATTTGAAGAAATGTATCCGCAGGAACATGCTTTAAAAACAGTAAAAAAATGGATTCCAAAATGGCAGGAAAATGAGGACCCATCAGGCAGGGCAAGTATGGTACATAGTGATAATATAATTACAAGAACAAAACGTATCAGAAAACGAGCGTAATCCAGATTGGTTATTATGTGAAATCCCGAAATTATCGGGATTAACAGGCTAATTTTACCAAAACCTTTTTTGGTATCTTGTTAGCACTTTGGCATAATTTGATTAAATTTGGGTTTGATTTTAACCCTTGATTAAGAAATAGTGTTACTTTATCTTAATATTTGATAAAAGTCTACAGTTTCCATATCAGGGGTTTTTTACTAAATATATAAGGCGTGGAAACACAATCTCTAAAATTATTTTGCCTTTACTATTGTCTTTTAACAAAATAGTTATACTTTTGCAGTCCAAAATTATCGTGGAAAAATTGTATAAAGTTATTAATTAAAAACTTACAAGAATCGTGGATACATTAAGCTACAAGACCATATCGGCAAATAAAGCTACTGTAAATAAAAAGTGGTTGCTGGTAGATGCAGAAGGTGAAGTTCTTGGAAGATTAGCCTCTAAAGTGGCTAAGATGCTAAGAGGGAAGTATAAGCCGGATTTTACACCCCATGTTGATGCAGGGGATAACGTGATTGTTATTAACGCTGAAAAAGTCAGGTTAACAGGAAATAAATGGGGGAAAAGAGAGATCTTTAGCCATTCCGGTTATCCAGGTGGTGATAAAAGGACAACACCAGAACAGATATTGGCCAAGAAACCAGAAATGCTAGTTGAGCATGCAGTAAAAGGGATGTTGCCTAAAAATAAATTAGGTAGCGCAATTTTCAGGAATCTTCATGTATTTGTTGGAGCAGAGCATAATCATGAAGCCCAAAAACCGAAAGAAGTAAATCTTAATTCAATTAAATAAATCAAATGGAAGTAATTAACACAATTGGAAGAAGGAAATCTGCAGTTGCCCGTATTTATTTATCTGAAGGAAAAGGTAAGATTACTGTTAACAACAGAGAATTAGATGATTATTTTAAAACAGATCAGTTAGTTTATGTTGTTAAACAGGCTTTAAATGAAGTAAATGTTGCTGAAAATTATGACGTTAAGGTGAACATATATGGTGGTGGTTTTGCCGGGCAGGCTGAGGCACTACGTTTGGCTATTGCCAGAGCCTTAATTAAGATTGATGCAGAACATAGACCCGCATTAAAAGTAAAAGGTTTTCTTACCAGGGATCCTCGCGTTGTAGAACGTAAAAAACCAGGTAGACCAAAAGCAAGAAAAAGATTTCAATTTAGTAAACGTTAAACAGAGTTTAGTATCTAAATTGCTGAGACTTCTGCTATGGCAGGACTACTCCGTAATTGCATGTACTTAGAATGTAAACTTAAAAAAAGTCAAATGATTAAAACAAATTTTCAAGAATTACTTGAAGCAGGAGTGCATTTTGGGCACTTAAAAAGAAAATGGAATCCAAATATGGCACCCTATATTTTTATGGAGAAAAATGGGATCCATATTATTGATTTAAATAAAACAATGGTTAAACTTGACGAAGCTGCAAATGCTATGAAGCAAATTGCCAAGTCAGGTAAAAAGGTTTTGTTTGTTGCTACTAAGAAACAAGCAAAAGAAATTGTTTCCGAAAGTGCAAAGTCTGTAAATATGCCTTATATTACAGAAAGATGGTCTGGCGGGATGTTAACTAACTTTCCTACCATTAGGAAAGCGGTAAAGAAAATGTCCTCTATTGATAAAATGAAAACGGATGGTACATTTGAGAATATTTCAAAAAGAGAAAGATTACAGATTACCAGGCAAAGAGAAAAACTGGAGACTGTTTTAGGTTCAATATCTGAAATGTCAAAACTGCCGGCAGCATTATTTGTAGTTGATGTATCCAAAGAGAAAATTGCGGTTGCCGAGGCTAAAAGATTACATATTCCGGTTTTTGGAATAGTTGATACAAATTCAGATCCAAGTATTGATTTTCCGATTCCTGCAAATGATGATGCTTCTAAATCGATACAGGTAGTTGTTAATACGATTACTTCTGCTGTTGTTGAAGGTTTGAATGAGCGCAAAGCAAACAGGGAAATGGAAGCAAAATCAAGAGATCAAAAAACTTCTGCTGAAGTTGCAGACAAACCAGTAAAAAGAGCACGTAAAACAAAAACTACAAAAGAAGATGTGGCACCAACCGTAGAGGATAAAACTTCGGAAAAAACGGAAAGTGAAAAACCTGCCACAGAAACAAAAAAAACTGAACAAAAAAAGTAAGCAGTTATCAGATAATAGTTGTCAGATTGTGATCAGGAGACTGAAAACTGTGAACTTAAGAAAGTCTTGGGAAATAGTAAAAAATTTGCCAAAAAATAAAGTTTAATAAAAAAATAATATAATAATATGTCACAAATAAAAGCAGCTGATGTAGCAAAGCTTAGAAAGATGACCGGTGCTGGGATGATGGATTGTAAAAAAGCACTTGGTGAAACTGATGGTGATTTTGATGCAGCAATTGACATTCTTAGAAAGAAAGGTCAAAAACTTGCCAGTAAAAGAGCTGATAGAGATGCTTCTGAAGGCGCAGTTATTGCAAAAACCTCAGCAGATAATACTTATGGTGCTATTATAGCACTAAACTGTGAAACTGATTTCGTTGCTAAAAATATTGATTTTGTAAAATTTGCACAAGAAATTTTGGATATTGCCATAGGAAACAAACCTGCAAACCTTGATGAATTAAAGTCATTGGAAATCAATGGCAAAAAAATTGAGGATGAAATTACAAATCAAATTGGGGTGATTGGCGAGAAACTTGAACTTTCGTATTTTGAAAGTGTAACTGGCGAATTTGTATCTTCATATATTCACCCGGGTAATATGTTGTCTTCAATTGCAGCTTTTAATAAAGGTGGATTTGATGAGCAGGTTGGTAAAGATATAGTGATGCAAATTGCAGCTATGAACCCAATTGCTATTGATAAAGATAATGTGTCAGAAGAGGTAATTGCCAAAGAGATTGAAATTGGTAAAGATCAAGCAATTCAAGAAGGTAAACCTGCAGATTTGGCTGAGAAAATTGCTAAAGGAAGATTAAATAAATTCTTTAAGGAAAGCACTTTATTGAACCAGCAATTTGTAAAGGACAGTAAGATATCTGTTAAAGATCATCTTGTTAATACAGATAAAGAACTAACAGTAATAGCATTTAATAGATTTACTTTGAACGTGTAAGCTGTTATTAATATTCATAGATAAAAAAAGAGTCCTGAAATTTTCAGGACTCTTTTTTTTTATTTAAAATCTAATTACTTTTGATTTACAATTGAGTAGGGTTAGGAACTTTTGTATTCTTATTCTTTAATTACTCAAGTAAAAATAAATTGATGAAATAAGTCCTGATAATTGGGACTGTTACAAGTCGTAATTAAAAACATTTAAAAAATAAAATATGATCAAATATAAAAGAGTACTTCTTAAATTAAGTGGCGAAGCCTTAATGGGTGATGATAACTATGGAATAAATGCTGAAATTGTAAATTCCTATGTCGAACAAGTATCAGAAATTGTTAAAACGGGGGTACAGGTAGGAATTGTTATAGGTGGAGGAAACATTTTTCGCGGAATGACTGGAATAGGAAAAGGTTTTGATCGTGTAATTGGTGACCAAATGGGAATGATGGCAACCGTAATCAATAGTATGGCCTTATTATCAGCATTCGAAAATATTGGGCAAAAAGCGAAGGTTTTTACTGCTTTTTCCATTGAATCTATCGGTGAAAGATTTAATAAACAGAAGGCCATTCAAGCGTTGACTTCCGGTGAGGTAGCTATTTTCTCAGGTGGGACAGGAAACCCGTTTTTTACAACTGATAGTGCTTCAGCATTGCGTGCAGTTGAAATTGAAGCTGATGTTTTGTTAAAAGGAACAAGGGTTGATGGTGTTTATACTGCTGACCCGGAAAAAGACCCAACAGCTACTAAATTTGAGCAAATTAGTTTTGAAGAAACAATTAGCCGAAACCTTAAAGTTATGGATCAAACCGCTTTTACCATGTGTAAAGAAAACAATTTACCAATTGTTGTGTTTGATATGAATAAATCGGGCAATCTGTTAAAAATTGCAAAAGGCGAAAATATTGGTACAGTGGTTAGCTAATATGTTATCCGCAAGGTCACGGGGTGACTAATTAATACCAAATTGACACCAAAACACCCGATAAATTCTTTATCTTTTCCCGTTTTACTTCACTTAAAATTTTAACCGTAGCTATGGCTATGCTAAAAATTTGAAGATTGTAAAACAAAAAAATATTTTAAATTTATTTCGGACATTTTGATATCAAATTGGTATAACAAACAGTAAGTTGATTAAATTTTATGTCACATTTATTTGAAAAGCCACACCGTGACTGTCAGTAAACTAGGTAATAGTTTGCGCATTTATGGTAACCTTTAATATAGACTCATTGTTTATGTGATGGTTGTTACTCATCCTCTTCCTTTCTAATAAATTCTTGATATTGAATTATTAAATCATCCATATATTTATTAAACCCTTTTACATTTTTTTCATTCCAATTATCATTTTTATAGGTATAGTTCCTTGCTTTGTCAAGATATGCAATTGCACTATCTTTTTGCCCAATGAAATTATTCATTGCAGCAATTATGAAATAGTTTTCTTTTTCTTTCCCTGAATTTAAAGTGTCAGCAATCATTAATTTAGCCAACTCTAATGCTTTAGTCCTTGATTTCAATGCTTTTTCATTGTCTTTTTTATCATAATGGTATCCCTTCACCCTATAAAACTGACACCAAAATTCATTGTTGCGTCCTAATATTTTGTAAACTTTTTCAGCGATTTCCAATCTCGTTGTTATCGGGATATTCAAATAATCTTCGTACTCTTTATCAAATTTTGTTGTTTGTAAAAAAGCTTTTATTGTATCAATTTTATTTGCCGGTATGCTGTCAAAATCTCCCATAAATGTTGAGAAATGACAATCCGGGCAACAATAAATGGAAGGGCTATCAGTAAAGGGCCAATAAATATATTGGTACTTTGAATCCCATTGATAAATATAGCTTCCAAAACTGCCAATTTCCTGGTAAGTATTTTTTGCTTTACATACAGGGCAAACATGGTCAGCCGGGAACCATGTTGTTGCATTAGCATGAAAGCCTAAAGTAAGAATAAATACTAAATTCAATGTGGTTTTTATCATAATTCATTAAGTTTCATTTCATTAAAAATACTACTAAATATTATGTTTTCATCATTTGCCATTATCCTCAATGATTTTTTTGCTTTTTATTAAAAGTTCATGCCACGAATCTTCAACAAGAGTATTTTTTATTGCATGGTCGATTATTGATATAGAAAACTCTTTTTTGGTAATAAACTGCATCGGGATTTTAACCTTTCCATTTTCATCAATAACATATTCCACAACAACAAAATGAAGTATTATACCTAATTTTTCTTTTAATGATGTTTGTTGTACTGCCTCAAATCCGCAAGTAAATAATTAAAGTATAAAAATAGAGCATTTCAATAAATTTTATAACTTATTTTGGGATAATTACAGAAGAGATATACAAAAT
>JBDLJL010000046.1:0-33522 GCA_039714415.1 Bacteroidota bacterium | reverse complement strand
TTTGTGCAACTTCAGCCACACTTTCTGCAAATGACCCGGATAATACACAGGGAACAGGAGTATGGACAAGGATTGGTGTAAACTCGGCAACCATTGTAACACCTACTTTATTTAACACAGTAGTTACCAACCTTGCTGAAAATACAACCCATGGTTTTACATGGACAGTAACACAAGGATCTTGTTCTGCCTCAGATGATGTTGATGTAAATAACCTTGTTGTATTGGCTGATGCAGGTGTGAATCAATCCACTTGTAATACAAGCTATCAACTAAGCGGAAATAATGCCACGGCTAATGGGGCAACAGGTGTTTGGACAACAGCAGGCTCAGCAGATATTACTTCGCCAACATTACATAATACCTGGGTAACTAATCTTGGGCAGGGAATTAATCGATTTACCTGGACAGTTACCTCATCCGGTGGCTGTATTGAACAAAGCAGTGTAGAGATAACTTATAACCTGGTTCTTGCCAACGCAGGAATTGACCGGGAAATATGTGACCCTTCCATTAACCTGGGAGCAACAGAACCTGCTTTTGGTTCAGGGGTATGGACACAGTTATCAGGTCCTGCTGTAACAATTGTAGACCAAACGCTATATAACACACAAATAACAGGATTAGTAGGTGCTGACTATGCATTTACATGGACTGTTACCAACAATAGTTGCTCGGGTAGTGCCGATGTCAACATTATAAATAGTTCACCGCAGATAGCAACGGCTAATGTGGGAGCTGCTGAAGTATGTGATGGCATTGGTACATTAATAGGAAACCCATTGTTGGGTGGTGAAACCGGATTGTGGTCTAAAGTTGTTGCAGGTGGTGTAATAACTGACCCAACCTCAGTAAATACCACAGTAACTTCTTTAACTAGTGGATTAAATACTTTTATGTGGACAATCAGTAAAGGTTCTACTATTACCTGTACATCAGATGCCACAGTGGGTATTACCAATAGTGAGGTTACAGCTTCTGCTACTGCAGATAATTTAACTTCTTGTGATGGAACAGCCTTCTTAAGGGGTAATGATGCAGGTTTACAGGGTGCAACAGGTATGTGGTCTGTTAATACAAGTGCTACTATAAATGATCCAACGGCCAATAACACCTTGGCAACTAATCTTGTAGCACTGGATAATACATTTACCTGGACCGTTAGCAAAGGTGCTTGTGATGCCACTGCAAATGTAATCATTTCTAATAAGCAAATAATCGCCAATGCAGGGTCAGATTCTCCTGTTTGTACCAGTACGGCAAGTTTTAACGCTGATAACCCGGCACCAAACCAGGGAACCTGGTCAATAATTAATGCTGGTGCAACAACTACAATTGCTGATATCAGCCTGTTTAATTCTCAGGTAACAGGCTTACAACCGGGTGCAAATATATTCAGGTGGCAGGTAAGCGGTGATGGTTGTATTGATGACGACTTTGTTACCATAACAAATGATACGGTAATTGTGGCTGCCGGAACCACTACTTCAGTATGTTTATTTGAAGGTGATTTGTCAGCAAATGCTTTAAGTTCAGGACAAACCGGTCTTTGGATTTCAGCTGGTGCAAATCCTGTAATTGAAAACTCAACCAGCCCGGCTACTCATGTAACAAACCTGGATTATGGTACGAATACTTTCTTCTGGACTGTTACTACTACAGCAGGCTGTAATTCTTCAGTAGAATACCAGCTTATCAATAATTCACCTACACCGGCTGATGCAGGTACATATCCGCCTCTCTGTACTTCAACGGTATCACTGGCGGCAAATAATCCATTATATGGTACAGGTAGTTGGTCTGTAGTTGGAGGTTCAGGGCACATTGTTGACCCAACTAACAGAACAACTAATGTTACTGGTTTGGGTACGGGAGCCAATGTTTTAAGATGGACGATTTCACATAATGGTTGTGACAATTGGGATGAGGCAATAATTGAAAATAATTCATTTACCGTTAATGCAGGTATTGACCAACCCAACCATTGTTCAACAACGACAAATTTAAATAGCCCGGATACATTATCGGGGGCATGGACCAGAATATCGGGGGGAAGTACTATATTAAACCCATCACTAACAAATACAGAAGTTACTAACCTATCATTTGGTGAAAACAGGTTCTTATGGACAGTAAGCCAAAACGGCTGTACAATTAGTGATGAAGTAATAGTAACAACAAACTTTACCGAACCAGCAATTACTGAAGCCGATAAACCGGTTTGCCAGGCAGATAATGTATCAATTGCTGCAAATGGCCAAACATACGGTACAGGTCTTTGGACAAGGACTGGTGGTACAGGTACTATTGTTGATGCAACTGATAATAACACTTTTGTTAACGGGCTGAGCCTTGGTCCAAATACATTCAGGTGGACAATTAGCTATCAATCATGCTCAGATTATAATGATTTAATTATAACCAATAACGCTGTAGTTGCTGATGCAGGTAATGACCAATTAAACTTATGTGTAGGTAATACAGCGCTGGCATCCATTGAACCTGCCTCGGGGATTGGTTCATGGTCATTGTCAAGTGGTTTGGGCATTATTGCAAATAGTTTAGATGAGAACACAACTGTTTCAGGTTTAGCCTTAGGTGATAATATTTTCCAATGGTCAGTAGTTAATGGTGGATGTACAACCTTTGATGAAGTTACCATTAGGAATAATTCGCCTACACAGGCAGCAACAGGGAGTGACCAGCCAATTTGTAGTACCACAACAAACCTTTCAGGAAATAACCCAACGGTTGGAACAGGTATATGGTCTGTATTTGGTAACCAGGCAACCATACATACCCCAACCTTGTACAATACAAGTGTAACGGTTGACCCGGGTTCAACAAACAACTTTACCTGGACGATTACAAACGGGGCTTGCTCAACATATGCTTCAATGAATGTTATTAATAATTCATTTACCGTTTATGCCGGTATAGATCAAACAAGATGTTCTAATGATGCGTTAATGGATGCTACCGGTCCGCAAACAGGTACAGGTACATGGACAGGTGCCTGGTCAACCCTAAGCGGTGGTGGTGTATTTAGCAATACTGCACAGAACAATGCAACCGTTAGTAACCTGGGACCAAATACAAATATTTTTAGGTGGACAGTTACAAGAAACGGATGTACAACATTTGATGATGTAAATATTATTAACAGAACTGTAACAATTTCAGCAGATGATGTTATGACATGTAATGATAATGCAATTTTAGATGGTAATAACCCTGCATTACAGGGTAATAGTGGTTTGTGGAAAACAATTGCCCCAACAACGGTATCTATTGCCCAGCCTACTTTATTTAACAGTACGGTAAGCAATTTAGACCCGGGAAGAAATAACCTGCGATGGGTTGTATCCAATGCTTTATGTTCAGATTCTGTTAACGTAGTTGCGAATTATTACATACCAGTAGCAAATGCAGGGGCTGACAGGCCATTTGGCTGTGAAAACTTCGTGCAATTAAATGCGAACCAACCTCCTTCTACTGGTAACGGTGAATGGTCTATTGCATTTGGTGGCGCAGGTGTTGTAATTCATGACAACACATTATACAACACCCAGGTAACAAACCTTGAAATTGGTGACAATGAATTTATCTGGACGGTAACAGATCAGGGATGTATAAACTCTGATCAGATTACAATAAATAACAGCCAACCTGAAAATGATGACGGTGTTGACCAGGCAGGTTGTACAAATACCTTTACCCTGGATGCAGAACAACCTAGCGGCTCAGGTACAGGGCTATGGACTTTATCAGTTGGTGGTGCAAGTTTTGCAAATGAAACATTATATAATACACAGGTTACAGTTGACCGTGGCACAAATATCCTTACCTGGACTATTACAGACAATGGCTGTGTAGCAAGTAAAGATTTTGCAATTGTTAATAACCTAACCGCCCCACAAGCAGGTGAAGATGTTCCTGTATGTGTTAACCAGATTGGGTTGGCAGCTGCAGATCCAGGCGTGGATAATGGATCATGGTCAATTATTGGTGGTGCAATAACTGAAATTTTTGATGACTCAACCAATCCTAATGCAACAGTGACTAACTTGCGCAAAGGAAATATAACATTTGTATGGACGGTTTCAAATGCATACTGTTCAGCATCAGATAATGTGGTGGTCACAAACAATACACCAAATATTACTGCCGGTAATAACAGGACAATTTGTGAAAATTATGTTACCCTTGCAGGAAATAACCCTGCGCTGGAAGCTGATCCTTCAACAGGAATATGGGAAAATGTTAACCATACAGGGATAATTGTTAATCCAACCATGTACAATACCCAGGTAACAGACCTTGAAAACGGCGCCAATGTATACAGATGGACTGTCACCAACACAGATTGTTCTATTTCTGAAGAGGTAACCATTACAAGTAATATAATTAATGTTGATGCAGGTGTTGACAGGACTGTTTGTGACAGTATTGTGGATTTAAGTGCTGTTACGCCAACTACTGGTGTATGGGAAAGGATGAATGGAAACGCGACATTTGATAATGCCAGTGTATATAATACGACTGCGCGTAATTTAAGTGCATTTAATACATTCAGGTGGAATGCCCAGTCTGGTACTTGTTCTAATTATGACGAAGTTACCATATATAGTTCATTACCTGAAATAGCAAATACTGAAATTGATAAACCAGTATGCCAGTCATCAACCACCATTACGGCAAACTCACCGGATTATTCAATAGGTGAAACAGGCTTGTGGACAATACCCGGCGGTAGCAGTGCTACAATTGCAACACCTACTAATAGGGATACCTATATAACAGGACTTGATTTGGGTCCAAATACATTCAGGTGGACAATCAGTAGCAATGATAGTCCTAATTGTACAACCTGGAATGAAATAACGGTAACAAACAACCAGGTAGTAGCAGATGCAGGACCGGATCAGCGCCGATGTTTCACTGATGCAACTATGAATGCGGGTGGTGCAGGTACAAGCACAGGTGCATGGACAATTGTAGGTACTTCAACTGCAATTATTGCAAATAACAGCATACATAATACTGCAATAAGTAACCTGAGCCCTGGTATCAATACATTTAAATGGACTGTTACCGGAACCGGTTGTACAGCTGAAGATGAAGTGGTAATCCACAATGATATTCCAACTGTCCCTGTTGCAGGTGATGATCAAAATGTTTGCGAAGATTCAGCGCCTCTTAACGCCAACAACCCTGATGTTAACAGGGGGACAGGTATATGGGATCATGTAGGCGGATCCGGCATTATTGATAATGTTTCTGAATTCAATACCTCTGTTTCAGGCCTGGCCAACGGAAGAAATACATTTAGGTGGACTATAAAACTGAATGAATGTAGTTTATTTGACGATATAGATATTTTCAATAATTCTGTTACAGTTAACGCGGGTGTACCACAAATCATCTGTAGTGATGAATATCAATTAGACGGGAATACTCCTGTAACTGGAAACGGAAGCTGGTCTATTATAGGTGGTGTTGGAATATTTGATAATTCTATGCTCCCAACTACCTGGGTAAGAAATCTTGCCAAAGGACAAAATACTTTACGCTGGACTATTGACGATGGTACCTGTGTAAACTATGATGAGCTTACCATTTACAACAACCTGCCTGTAACACCTGTTGTTGAGGCTGACAAACCTGTTTGTTCTGATTTTGCAACCATTGGTGTAAACCCTGCACCAGATTATCTAAATAGAGAATCAGGTTTATGGATTAGGACTGCCGGAAACGGTACTATAGCAGACCGAACAGCTGTAAACACAAGTGTCAGCGGACTGGCGCCTGATGTTAACACATTCCTTTGGACCGTTACTAAAACAACAGGCGGTGTTGATTGTAGTTTATCTGATGAAATCAATATTACAAATAATTCCGTAACAGCCTCTACCGGTGTAGACAAACCTGTTTGTGGAACAACCAGTACTTTATCAGGAAATGATCCGGGGACAGGTATTGGAACATGGACAAAATTATCTGGTACAGGAATAATAGCTGTTTCAAATGATTATAATACAACAGTAAGTAATTTAAGTACCGGTGAAAACATTTTCAGGTGGACTATTGTCAGGGATTTATGTTCGGACTTTGATGATGTGGTCATTACCAATAATCAATATATCTCAAGTGCAAACCCGGGTGGTGCCAATGTATTATGTGAGGATTACTCGGAAGTAATTGCAGACATCCCCCCTGCCGGAACTTCAGGTCAGTGGATTATGTATGCAGGTGTTGGTACTTTTGACGATCCTACAAGCAATACAACTTACGTCAGGGGGCTTGGACAAGGTCCAAATACCATACGATGGGTTGTATCAAAAGACGGATGTGATACTAATGCCGAATTTAATATAACGAATAATTCTGTATCCACAGAAGCTGGTGATGATCAGGTAGTATGTACAACAACAACCAGCCTGACAGCAACACCAATTCCTTCAGGCGGATCAGGATATTGGACAAGGCTAAGCGGAACCGGGATTATTGACAATTCAGCTTCAAGTGCAACATCTGTAAGTAACCTGAGTTTAGGCTCAAATATCTTTACATGGCATGTTGATGCCAATGGGTGTTCTGACGAGTCTTCTTTGGTTGTAACAAACAATACCTTCACGGTTTCTGCCGGCTCAAATGAAGTTTATTGTGGTTCAACTTACCCACTAGCAGGAGAAGATCCTGCACCGGGTTATGGTTTATGGACTATTGAAAATGGAACCGGGTCTTTTGCCAACCCTTCATCAAATGGAACTGTGGTTTCAAATTTAAGCAATGGGGACAATACATTCAGGTGGACCGTAACCAGAAACGGATGTACTTTCTATGACGATGTTACCATTACCAATGATTTATATACTGCGGATGCAGGTGAAAGCTTCCCTGTTTGTGGGGATCAGACTACAGTAACTGCTTCTGCATTAAATCCGGTATGGGGCGCTACAGGTTTATGGACACTTGAAAATGGTGGGGGCACATTTGCCAACCCGACATCGGCAAGCACAATAATTAGCGGATTGGCCAGCGGGAACAACAGGCTAAGGTGGACAGTTACCAAAGGATCCTGCATTGATTATGACGAAATTATTGTTACCAATAATTTACCGGTTATTTCAGCAGGAACCCCTGAAACTACATGTGATGATTTCAGGACTCTAAGCGCAACACCTTTGAGCCCAACGGGCACAGGTCTTTGGACAGGTGGCGGATTGACTACAACAATAGTAGATCCTAGTTCATCCATAACCCTTATTACAGGTTTGGCAAGGGGTACTAATACTTTTGCATGGACTGTAACCGATAATAATTGTACTGCTACATCAACTGTTACAATAACAAGTAACCATTTTGATGCACATGCAGGACCTGACCAGGTAGTGACGGTAAACAATGCCGTAATGCAGGCTCAACTACCGGATGCAACGGCAACAGGTACATGGATGCCAATTTCTGGTAGCGGAACTATAGGAGATATTACTAACCCGACAGAACCGGTTACTGACCTGGGATATGGCGAAAATACTTTCCGTTGGACAGTTAACTGGAGTGGCTGTACATCAACAGATGATGTAAACATTATCTACAATGCTATTACAGCTGATGCCGGACCGGAATATATTCCAACCTGTGAAAATATTGTTTATATGTCGGCGATAGATCCATTCCCGGGAACAGGTACATGGACATTTGTATCAGGTACACATGTTCCTACATTTTCAGATATTAATAACCCGAATATGCAGGTTTCAGATATTGAGCCTGGCGGTTACTTTACTTTGAAGTGGACAGTTATGCTTGGTGGCCTTACAGATGAAGACCAGGTAACAGTTAAAAACAATGAATTCAGCCTTGATGCCGGCCCCGAACAAGGTGTCTGTATTGATTATACACAACTGCATGCAGAACCTGCCGGTGATGGAACAGGTAGTTGGTCTGTAGTTTCAGGAGGTGGTATTTTTGCTGATAATTCAAACAATGAAACAACTGTTACCGGATTAAATGAAGGGCTTAACCTGTTGAGATGGACTGTGGTCAAAAATAATGGCTGTCAAAATAGTGATATTGTAGAGATTACATATAACACTTCGCCAACAGCTGCATTTGAAATGACACCAACCTCTGGTTGTTCGCCTATTGATGTAGTGTTTACAAACACTTCATTTGGAGGAAGTGTTTATTACTGGAACTTTGGGGATAAGCTTAGGACTGATTCAAGCCTTACTACATTTACCAAGACTTATGAAGCATTGTATGATAAAGATTCTACATACTCAATTCAGTTAGTTGCTGAATCAGCAAAAGGATGTACTGATACAATTGTGCAGCAGGTAACAGCCTACAGTTTTCCTTATGTAGGTTTCAGTGCGTCACCAGAATTCCAATTATTCCCAAGATCAACAGTATATATTGAAAACTTAAGTGATCCGGGATTTGTTAATTATTCCTGGACCTTTGGTGATGGAACTACCCAGCTGGATCCCACAATAAATGAAGCCTTTGATCACACATATACTAGTTGGGGTGAATTTGATATAACACTCACAGTAAGCTCAAATAATTGTTCAGGTACTGCCACGCAAACTGTGACAATATTGGCACCACAGCCGGCAACAACGATTAATCCGGGAATAAGAGCTTCGGGTTGTGAAGATTTATCGGTTGATTTTCAAGCTTATACAATTTATGCAGATACATTCTATTGGGACTTTGGTGATGGAGGAGAAGCTCATGAGAAAAATCCGCCTTATATCTATGATGAACCGGGAACTTATATTGTAAAACTATATGCAGGTGGCCCTGGTACTAACTATTTGGTAAATATGGATAATCCTGTGAGAGTAGATACCGTGATTGTATATGCAGAAGCAACTGCCTCATTTGAAGCTTTACCAGATACCGTAATGCTACCAGATCAGCCGGTTATTTGCCATAATAATTCAATAAATGGTGAAACTTACCTTTGGAATTTTGGTGGCATTGGCGATTCTCTTTCCAGGGAAAAAAGCCCGGTACATTATTATACTGAACCGGGTGTATATACCATCAACTTAGATGTTTGGACGGAACATGGCTGTCATGCTGATGCAAGTCAATATCCTATTGTGGTTGAACCTGCAGGTACCATAGTATTCCCTAATGCATTTAATCCATTTAGTGGTTATCAGTTAAATAAGGTATTTAAACCCTTGCACAGAGGTATAAGAGAATACAAATTAGAGATTTTCAACCGGTGGGGCGAAAAAATATTTGAAAGTACCGATCCTGAAATAGGATGGGACGGAAATATTGATGGTAAAATTGGTGCACAGGATGTGTATGCATGGAAATTAACCGGTAAATACAGAAACGGTACGCTTTTCAAAGCAACAGGAAATGTCACATTGCTAAGATAATTTTAAATAATCTTAAGCTTGTAAAAAAGTGGTGGCGTAAAGCCACCACTTTTTTTATTTAATTTCAGATAGTGTAAAAAATGAATCCATAAAAAAATTATAAATAGCTACTACATTTTCCAAAATAAGCCAGGAAAAACTATATCGTAGTTAAAACACACAATATACAAGGATTCAAAAAGCAATATTTTTAACATATTAATTAATATAGACTCAAAATACTGAGGTCATATGTTATTTCAGAAATTTTCACTCATTTTGGTACTTATTTTGATATGTTTAATTTATCTGATATCGCATTTTAAATATACTATTAATTATTTTGTGTCGTTTATATTACTAAAGAAAAGTAAATTGAATACGTTTTGAAAAAAAGAAATCTTGTTTTACTCGTTTATATACTAATTATTTCAACACAGCTTTGGTCCCAAAAGGTTCAGTTTTCTCAATTTTATGCTGCTCCTTTAGTATTAAGCCCATCCTATGCAGGGATGATAGATGGAAGCAGGATTGTATTGAATTACAGGGATCAATGGCCCAGTATACCGGGAACTTTCACTACTTACGCATTTTCATACGATCAGTACTTTTCCAGAATGAAAAGTGGCTTAGGTTTGTCCATAGTACGGGATGAAGCTGGTACGGGAAATTTAAACCTGACAGATATAGGTCTTTTATACTCGTATGATATTACGGTTACAAGAAAGATACATGTACGTCCGGGAATAAAGTTTAAATATGGCCAAAGAGGAATTGAAATTGCAAAACTAATTTTTGGTGATCAACTGGAAATTGACGGAAATCATTCTTCAAGCTCAAATGAATATATTACAACATTAAATAAAAAAGGTTACATTGATGTTGATGCTTCAGCTCTTATGTATCATAGCAGATACTGGGGCGGGTTTACGGTATCTCACCTTATGAGACCAAACCAGTCGCTCATAAATATTGACAGCAGGTTACCTATGAAATTGACACTCTTCGGTGGTTACAGGCTTCCAATCAAAGGAAACCGCCGCAGGAGCCATGAAATAACTGAAAGTGTTACATTTTCAGCACTTTACCAATATCAAGGAGGGAATGACCAGTTAGACCTGGGTGCCTACTGGAAGAAGCTACCATTTACCTTGGGGCTTTGGTTTAGGGGTTTACCAGTGGCAGGAATTCAAAAAGGATATGAAGCAATTGATGCGGTAATTGTATTAATGGGCTTTCAGGTTTATGACCTTAAATTTGGTTATAGCTTTGATTATACCCTTTCCGGATTAATTGGAACAACCGGTGGTTCTCATGAAGTATCATTAATTTATGAATTTAATAAAAACGCCAAATTAAGAAGGAAGAGAAGACAGGTTACCATACCTTGTCCTGATTTTTAGAATATTTTGTCATTTATTACCTTCTAAGTTCAAAATTTGCACCCAAATATTTTTCCCGTACTTCAGGGTTGGATGCTAAATCTTCTGCTGTACCAGACTCCAAAATTCGTCCTTCATATAAAAGATAAGCACGATCAGTTATTGTAAGTGTTTCGTGAACATTATGGTCTGTAATTAATATTCCAATATTTTTTTCTTTAAGTTTAGCAACTATTTTCTGAATATCTTCAACTGCAATTGGGTCAACCCCGGCGAATGGTTCATCCAACAAAATAAACTTAGGATCAATGGCTAAGGCCCTGGCAATTTCAGTTCTACGTCTTTCTCCCCCTGACAGTTGTATTCCCAAACTCTTTCGAATTTTTTGGAGTCCAAATTCATTGATGACATTTTCAAGCCTGTCCCTTTGTTCCTGTTTTGAAAATGAGGTCATCTCCAATACTGCCTTGATATTATCTTCAATGCTTAATTTTCGAAATACGGATGATTCCTGTGGTAAATAACCAATCCCCCTTTGAGCCCTTTTATACATTGGCAGGTTTGTAATATCCAGATCATCAAGTAAAACATTGCCTGAATTTGGCTTTATTAAGCCAACAATCATATAAAAAGATGTAGTTTTACCTGCACCATTTGGTCCAAGCAGGCCAACAATCTCACCTTGTTTTACCTTAATGTTTACTCCTTTAACAACGGTTCTTTTTCCGTATTTTTTTACTATATCTTGTGTGAATAATTCCATACTTGCAAAGTTAAAATATAAACTGAAGTTTTGCCTTTATTCCAAATTTTTGAATATCATTTTTTTTCAGGTTAGATAAACGCCACATAGCATCAATTCTGATTATTTTAAAAATATTTTCAATTCCCACTCCCGCTTCAACATAGGGCGTGTTTAATTCACCCAGAGTAAAGGGGAAATCCCAAATGTTCTTATTTTTCTCAGTGATACTACCGTTTAAAACTTTAATCTGAACAATTTCACGCCATTTCAATTTTCTAAACAAAGGTATCTTATTAAAAAACATTCCCTGAAATTTATGCTCAATATAAATACTTTGATAAAAATCGCTGGCAAATTCATAATAGTTTAATAGATTATATGCCTCAACATCCAGAGCATATGTTTCATTGCCTTCATGTAAGGTCAATAATGGAAATGGTACTTCACCCCAAATTTTTCCAATATGGAAAGTGTATTTTAAGTGACCAAACAAACCCACATCAATACTTTGATGTATTTTTAAATTTGCTCTATAATATTCAAAATCACTATTGAATACATCTTTTAAGCCAGCCGTTAAATCAAGGTTTACTATCGGATATGTTGTTCCCAAACTTACCCTTTCAAATTCTCCACTTAAAACTCTTTCATTAAAAGCAAATCTTGTTTTCAACGAAACTTCACTTGCCACTAAATTTGACCAGGATTGATTATCAGCCATATTTTGAAAAGGAATTTTATCTGAAGGTAACAAAATGCCATAAAATAGTCTTATGGTATTTGAAAAACCAACAAACCATTCTTTTTCCAATTCAACCCTGCAACGTTCTAGGTTCAACAAATTATCATTTGGACGTATTGCCAGAATAGATGTTAAGATATTATCTTCAGAAAAAGCATTAACACTTTGTCCTAAAAGTGCCAGGTCATTTTCATAGAATAAATCAATAGTAAATCTCGGATTTTTTTTAATCATATACAATGCACCCAGCCCATATTTAATATTATTATCCTTTGTTCCATACGCCATATGACCATACAGCATCAAATTGGTACTAAAAGCATTGGATGTTCTCCCCCCCACCCTAAATCGATTTCCCTCTATTGGATTAAAACTGTAGGTTTTGAAATATGGTCCATACTCAAAGTTATTATGTGTATAATAACCATAAGCAAGTAAATAAATAATATCAGTAAAAGTCCTGAATATAGGAACATTTTTAACTGAATCTACCATTTGATATATTTGTTCTTCCCTTTTAGAAAGTTCTTCCGGTCTAACAGATTTCCAATAGGATAAGTCATCATCAGGGACAGTATCAATAATAACTGCCTCATGCAACTGACTGGAAGAAAAGATACTCGTTGTATCAAGCAGGTCTATGTTTAGATTTTTATAGCTTGTCAACTTTCTTCCAAAAAACCCTTGTGACTTATCCAATAGGTTTATATCAACCAGCAATTTATCTTTTGTTTTAAACCAAACCGAATCAAAAAATAAATTAAATTCCTGTTCCAGAATTAAATCTTTCACATAATTTATATTAACACCATTAGAAATCCTGGCATTAATTTTTACAATAGCCCATGTTGAATCATTAACCCAAAAATTTCCATAAAAAGTCCTTTCCTGTTTTCTTCTTGGTTTATAAGTAATATTATAACACCATTTGTTATCAATGAATGTACTATCTTCCAAAAAATACTTATAGGTCATTAAACCAATATTAGACAAAGGGCTAACAAACTGTTTACCAAATGCATCTATATAATTATTATACATATTTACATCAATATACATTTGTCCTGTAAATTCTGAATAACTTTTGTTTTCAATTCCTGATATTTTATTTGCAATAACGATTTCCTTTTTTCTTTCCGGGCGTTTCTGATAATAATATTTTGAATAATTTTCACTTAAAAAAACAGGTAAGTATGATTTTCCCAACACACCGGAGGTATCCTTCAAATCAAAAACAAACTGAAATTTTTTAAATACCTTTCTGTTTTGAAATTTATCCGTGATGTTATTTAAATCCAACTGAAGTTTATTATATACCTCACATTGGAAATATTCAAGTTTCTCAGGGTTATTCTTCCTTTTATTCTTAATAATATTTCTAAAAATTCGGTGGGCTGGATTCTCCCCGGCAAAAACAGTAATTTCACCTAATGCCATATCAACCGGCTTTAAGTTAATATTTAATGTGGTAAATTTCCCTTTTTCTATTTTAAATACCTGAGTTTCATATCCAATGTAGGAAACAGATAAACTGTCAATCTTGATGTATGTCTCCAAATAATAATTTCCATTATTTTCAGAAATTGTTCCTGCCGAAGTTCCCAAAAAAGAAATATTCACAAAGGGTACCGGCTCCTTTGTAGAAGCATCTGTAATAATTCCTGTAACAATAGTTTTTTGTGCGGAAAGCCCAAATTGAATACTCGTGACAGTAATTAAAATAAGCAATATTTTGGATACTATGTTTAAAGAAATTTTCATGTATTAAATTAGCAAGCTGTCATCTTTTGCATAAATTCTTTTAGAGATTTTAATCCCAAGCTCATAAAGAATAACTAGTGGCAAAGCAACAAGTACCTGACTAAAAACATCGGGTGGTGTAATAATTGCCGACAAAGCCAATATAATAACGAGAGAATGCTTTCGATATTTCCTTAAAATGGGTGGTGTTACTATACCCGCTTTACTTAAAAAGTAAATTATAATGGGAAGTTCAAATATAATACCTGCTGCAAGTACAACAGATGTCACAGTTGAAATATATGAACCCAGGTTAATTTGATTAAGCACCTGGTTACTTATATTATATCCGCCAAGAAAATGAACAGATAATGGAACGATTATATAATATCCAAAAAGTACACCAAGAAAAAACAGAAGTGAACTAAAAAAAACTGCCCCCTTGGCATGTTTTTGTTCATTACTATAAAGTGCAGGTCTTATAAATCGCCACATTTCCCAAAAAATGTAAGGAAAGGCTACTAAAAAACCTGCTACAACAGATACCATAATGTGTGTTGAAAACTGCCCTGCCATTTTAATATTTATTATCTGAAATGGTTTGGAATTAATACAAAGCGCTTTAACGTTTATAAAGTTTCCAAATTCACAGAGTATTTTATTGGTGATAAATTCCGGGGTTTTAGGTGCCAAAATAATAATATCAAAAATAATTTCGTAAAAAATAAACGCTACAATTGCCAGTAAAATTATAGCAGAAAAAGACCGGATTAAATGCCACCTCAAAACCTCAAGATGGTCTAAAAACCCCATTTCTGCTTCATATTGTTCTTCTTCTTCAGTCATTTCTAAGCCAAATTAATATCCTGATAATCTCTAAAAATGCGAATTTTTACGGTAATACAAAATTTTTAAATTATTTACAGCTTTTAAACTATTTTTTAAGATTTTATTTAGATTGCTGATCAATAATCTCATTTACAACAATAAACTGCGGTTTTAAAATATCACAAGCTCTAAACGCTCAATTTTTAGAAATTTTTCCCTAAATAAATTAAAACCTAATTTTTTTCTATTATAAAATAAATAAAGGCAACCTTAAAAGTTATGAGTTCAAAATTTTTCAATCCATCAATTATGAATAGCATATTTCAAGTTATAAACCCACCAGTCGTCGGAAAGTTTTATGGATTTGCAAATAATTTTTAATTATTAATTCTTACCTTAATCATTTGATTTTTATACATCTCATAAATACAAACTCATATAAAATACACAAAAACTTTAGATGTTATTAAGATTTTTTGCAAAGTTCTTTCAAATTAGTATTATATTTATTAAATTTAGCTTACAAATATATTATAATATAAGTTCAAATAAAGTGTAATTAGCCTGATTAATTCATAAAAAATGACAAAAATACCATATTTATTAATATCTCAGTTAGTTATTAATATTATTCGTAAAAACTAAATTTTTGTCATTTTTTCCTAAAGTGCGCTTATTAAGATTAGAATTATTTGTAAGTTTAAAATTACAATTATTATCTTTGTTAGCTTTTTTTAAATTTAAAAGAAAAAGAAAATAAGTATTAAAATGACAAAAGAGGCAGAAATAAATTTGGATCATTATCTGAAAAAGTATTTTGGATTTGATAATTTTAAAGGGAAACAGGAAGATGCGATAAAAAATGTATTAAATGGTAATGATTCATTTGTTTTAATGCCAACAGGTGGTGGGAAATCATTAATTTATCAGCTTCCAGCCTTAATCATGGAAGGTACAGCCATTATTATATCTCCACTAATAGCATTAATGAAAAATCAGGTTGATGCTATGCGAAGTTTTGGTGAGGATGATGGAATTGCTCATTTTTTAAATTCTTCACTTACCAAAGCTCAAATTATTCAAGTTAAAGAAGATATTATTTCAGGAAAAACAAAACTTCTGTATGTTGCCCCAGAATCATTGACTAAACAAGATAATATTGATTTTTTAAGACTAATAAAAATTTCATTTTATGCTGTTGATGAAGCTCATTGTATTTCGGAATGGGGACATGATTTCAGGCCTGAATACCGAAAAATAAGACCAATTATTGAAGAAATAGGGGTGGCACCGGTTATTGCTTTAACAGCAACTGCCACGCCTAAAGTGCAACACGATATTCAAAAAAATCTGGGCATGTTGGATGCCAATGTGTTTAAATCATCTTTTTTTCGGTCTAATTTATATTATGAAGTCCGCCCTAAAATTAACCCTGAGAAACAAATTATTAAGTTTGTTAAAGAAAATGAAGGGAAATCAGGCATTATTTATTGCCTCAGTAGAAAAAAAGTTGAAGAATTAGCACAAACCTTGCTTGTTAATGGTATTAAAGCTTTGCCATATCATGCCGGTATGGATTCGGCTACAAGATCAGGTAACCAGGATAAGTTTTTAATGGAAGAAGTTGACGTTATTGTAGCGACAATAGCATTTGGGATGGGCATTGATAAACCTGATGTTCGGTTTGTGATTCATTACGAAGTTCCCAAAAGTCTTGAAGGTTACTATCAGGAAACAGGAAGAGCCGGACGGGATGGTGGTGAAGGTAAATGCATTGCTTTTTACAGTTATAAAGACATTCAAAAGCTTGAAAAATTTATGCAGGGTAAACCTGTAGCAGAACAGGAAATTGGTAAACAGTTATTGTTAGAAACGGTAGCTTATGCAGAATCTTCTGTTTGCAGACCAAAACTTTTGTTAAATTATTTTGGTGAAATCCTAACTGAGCGGTGCGAAAACTGTGACAATTGTTTAAACCCAAAAGAACAATTTGAAGGAAAAGATTATATTCTTACTGTTCTAAAAATTATCCTTGAAGTTAAAGAAAGATATAAAGCAGATCATATTGCTAATATTATTTCAGGACAAACAAATGCCGCAATAAAATCATACAAACATGATAAAATTAAGGTTTTTGGCATTGGTAAAGATGAAGATGTAAAATTCTGGAATGGAGTTATCAGGCAAGCTCTTGTAATAAGGTTAATTGAAAAAGATATTGAAAATTACGGTTTGCTGAAAATAAATTCAAAAGGACATGAGTTTATAAAAAACTCATATTCCATAAAGTTAACTAAGGATCATGATTTTGAAGACCTGGAAAAAGATTCACCTGGCGTGGCAAGTGGTGGAAGTGGTTCAGCTGATCCAACCTTATTTAAAATGCTAAAAGACCTCAGAAGAAAAATTTCCAAACAAAAAAATGTTCCTCCATTTGTGATTTTTCAGGATCCATCATTTGAAGATATGTCAATTCAATATCCCATTACAATGGATGAATTGAAACAGATTGCAGGGGTTGGTGCAGGCAAAGCTATACGATATGGCAAAGAGTTTATTGAGCTGATTAAACGATACGTGGATGAAAATGAAATTGAACGTCCACAAGACATGATTGTTAAATCCATTGTAAATAAATCAGTCAACAAAGTTTATATAATTCAAAGTATTGACCGCAAATTATCCCTGGCTTATATTGCCGAATCCAAAAGGCTTGAGATGGGTGCACTTTTAACTGAAATTGAAGCAATTGTAAATTCAGGGACAAAAATCAATTTGGGTTATTATATTGATGAAATTTTGGATGAAGACCACCAGGAAGAAGTTTATGATTATTTTAGAGAGGCTGAATCTGAATCAATTACCGATGCTTTAGAGGAATTAGGTGAAGATGAATACAGTGAAGATGATATTCGTTTGATGAGGATTAAGTTTATGTCTGAAATGGGTAATTAGTGCCTGCAAGAAAATACCAATAATTGCGTTACGCTTGTCTCAAAACTCAGTTATTTACAATAGTAAACGTTTGAGTTTTAAGACTTCGCAAGCCTTATTCTTGACATTTTCTTATTAGACACATAGTTTTCATACAGAGGGTAATTAAGATTACATTTCTATTTTGTTCTAATATTAAATCTTTAGATAATTTATAATACATAAATTTACAGTTGAGAACTTGAGTTTTATACAGCCCCTTTAATTAAACCTTTACTTTTATGTGAAAAAATATGGACAAATACCTTAATTGTTTAAATTCAGCAATATTATAATTAATACCCGATACATAATACATGTTTGCAATTCTTAATTTTGTGAACCCTGTAAAAAAAGAACTACCATATATCCTTATGTTTAAAAAGCTCTCATTTAGACTCTCATTTTTTTTAATGATATTATTAGGAACAATTGTAACAATATTTACAATATACCTAATAAATGACCGGTCTGACCAGCTAAAAAAAATGATGCTGCAAAAAGGAATTGCAGCAGCAAAAACCGGTGCAAAAATAATGAGCGAAACCCTTGATAATATTGTAGAAAATAAGATTTACACCAAAGAGGAACTATTTAATGACACATTATTAGCTATCCCACTGCCTGATTCTATTTTAAATTTATACAAAGGTGTTTCAAAAGAAGAAATTGCTAATATTCAAAAATACCACTATCAAACAGGCCTTGACCTGTTACTGGATACATTAATAATGGCTATTCAAGATGAGTTTTTTGAAGATCCGGAAGTAGAATTTGCAGTACTGTGTGATAATCAAGGGTATACACCAGCTCATAATTCAGTTTACAACCATGCTTTAGAAGGCAAATACAAAAAAGACAATGAAAAAAGCCGATCTAAAAGAATTTATTACGACGAAAATGTAGCAAATAATACATCAGAACCTTATATTCTGGAAGTTTATCATCGTGATACCGGTGAAGAAATGTGGAAAATGTCATCTCCTGTTTTTGTTAAAGGAACACATTGGGGCTCTTTCAGAATTGGCTTTTCAATGAAAAAAACCGAAGAAGCTATTAACGGGTTAAAAAAAAGTTTAATTTTAATGATAAGTTTAATGCTTCTGGTAACCGTTATACTATTAAACAGGGTCACAGCATTTATGATGAAGCCTTTGGATTACCTGCACAAAAGTGTTTCCAGGTTAGCGAAAGGAGATCTTTCATACCAAATTAAGGTAAAAACAACAGATGAAATTGGTGATTTGGCAAGGGCATTTAATAAAATGACATCAGACCTGAACGAATATATTATAAATCTCAAAAAAACAACTGCTACAAAGGAACGGATTCAAGGTGAACTTAACGTAGGAAAAGATATCCAAAAGAGAATGCTACCACATGTTTTCCCACCATTCCCAGACAGGTCAGAGTTTGATATTTTTGCAATTATGGAACCTGCAAAAGAAGTAGCCGGAGATTTTTATGATTTCTTTTTTATTGATAAAAACCGTTTTTGCTTTATTATATCCGATGTATCAGGAAAAGGAGTCCCATCAGCGCTATTTATGGTAATTACTAAAACACTTTTACAAGCTGAGGCACAAAGGGATTACGCCTTAAATGAAGTAATTGCAAATGTAAATAATTCATTAACTGAAAATAATGATACTGCCATGTTTGCTACAACTTTCTGTGGTTTATTGGATTTATCATCAGGAGACCTGCAAATTGTTAACGCCGGGCACAACCCCCCTATTGTTGGAAATAATGTAGATGGGTACAAATATATGGAAACGGATCAAAATATTGCACTTGGAATATTTGATAATTTTAAGTTTAAAGTAAACCATAGTAAAATTAAACCCAGTGATAGAATTCTGCTATACACTGATGGAATCACTGAAGCATTTAATCCCAAGGCAGAACTATTTTCTGAAGAACGCTTGTTGAATATAATGAGTAACACAAAAACTTCAACAAGTAAGCAGCTGGTCATGGATATCCGTAAAGAAATCAAAAACTTTACGAAAGATGCTGAACAATCAGATGATATTACTATTTTAGCTATTACATATAATGGGCAGACTTCTTAAATTTTCGTTTACTCGGCGTTGGATACAAGTTTCAAAATAAAAAAATAAAAACGCATGAAGAATAAAATTATTAATATAAAAAGCAGAATCAGCGGTTTAGAAATAATGAACCAACAACTGGCAAGAATTGTTGAAGAATGGAATATTTCAAAAGATGTTGCCTTTAGCATGAACCTGGCTCTTGAAGAAATTGCCACAAATATTATAAATTATGGTTACAAAGGGCTGGAAGATTATGATATTACGATAAGGTTTACTCTTGAGAGACATAATCTAAGAATACAAATCAAAGATGGTGCTAAAGAATTTAATCCTCTTGATTTAAAAGACCCCGAGAATCTGGATAAACCGCTTGAAGAAAGGGATATTGGAGGTTTGGGTATTCACCTGGTAAAAAAGTTTACAGATAACTTTTCTTATAGAAGAAGCAATAATAAAAATATAGTTACATTAACCAAAAGCCTTGAATAATGGAAATCACAGATAAAAAAACCAACAATACGATAATAGTAGAGTTATCCGGAAGAATTGATGCCGGAAGTACAGAAAGCACAGAAAAATATTTTAATGCATTGATTAGTGAAAATGACCAAAATATAATTGTGAATTGTGAAAACCTTGATTATATAAACAGTTCCGGCTTAAGGATATTAATTATGAGCCTGAAAAAACAAGTTGCTAAAGAAAAGAAACTGCTCTTATGCAATTTGCAAAAAAACATTAAAGAAGTTTTTCAATTTTCAGGTTTTACAAATCTTTTTAAAGTAGAACTTGACCTTGAATTGGCTTCAAAATTAGTAGGTTCATAAACTATTAATTTTTGAATTAAAATTTGTATACAAAAATACCAATTACAAGAACTGGTAATTTGTCTTTATTAATCAATAATCATTATTCATTAGACCAATCTGTAAGGTGGAAGTTCTGAAAATAAAGGGTATAAGCAAACGATATGGAAATACCCAGGCCGTAAATAATCTTTCATTAAAAATTAATCAAGGCAATATTTATGGGATTTTAGGTCCTAATGGTAGTGGAAAAACCACCATCCTGGCAATTATTCTTGGAATAATAAGACAGAATAGTGGATCTTTTTATTGGTACAATTCAGAAAAAAATGTTAAAGCAGAAAATATTGGAGCCCTCCTTGAGACCCCAAATTTTTATTCCTATTTAAGCCTGGAAAAAAACCTGGAAATTATTGCTAAAATAAAAAAGGTTGAGACTCATTCCATTGATGATATACTTAAAACGACAGGTTTATTTGAAAGAAAATACTCAAAATATTATACTCTATCGCTGGGTATGAAACAAAGGCTTGCTTTAGCCAGCATTTTATTGGGTAACCCTGAAATACTTGTCCTGGATGAACCAACAAACGGACTTGACCCTGAAGGAATAGCTGATGTAAGAGAAATGATTATTAACGAAGCAAAAAAAGGGAAAACGATAATCCTGGCATCTCATATGCTAAGCGAAGTACAAAAAACCTGTACCCATGTTGCCATATTAAAAAAAGGGGAAATATTACAAAGTGGTGAAATGAACAGTTTAATTAAATCAAAAAATATAATTGTTATTTCATCTGATGATAATGAAAAACTCTATGAATTAATGGTACGTTCAGGATTGTATGATAAAGTAAATATTGTTGATAATGATATTATTATAGATTTAAAGGAAGATTCTGAGGCAAAAGATGTGAATGAATTTGCATTTAAACATAATATTATTTTGACAAAATTTGAAACTCAAAAAAAATCTCTTGAATCTGAATTCTTAAAGATGATAAAATGACCAGGTTATTAAAAATTGAACTCATTAAAATTCTATCATACAGTACTTTTTGGGTGCTATCAGGGATTACTCTTGGGATTTATTTCTTTTTCCTGCTTATTGGTTCTCAAATTAATTTCAATTTTGATGGTATAGACATCAACGTTTATTTCAGGTTTCCAACTGTATGGCAGTCCATAGCGTACTATTCCAGCTGGTTTAATTTATTATTGGCACTGTTAATAATTATCCTTACAGGAAATGAGTTCAATTTTAGAACTTTTCGTCAAAATACGATTGATGGACTTACCAGGCAAGAATTATTTTTAAGTAAATTAATTATAATTATTTTGTTTGCATTGGTAGCATTTCTGATTTCCTTTTTTTCGGCTCTTAGTATAGGAGTTATATATACTAAAGACTTAACCATTACAAGTGTTTTTATTGATATTTACTTTGTCTTTTCCTACTTTATACAGGCAGTTGGTTTTATGTCGATTGCACTTTTGATTAGTTTACTTTTAAAAAATATTGCTGCATCAATAGTAGTGTTTATTGGTGCTTATGTTTTTGAACTCATAATACGTGCCTATTTTGCTATTACCTCAATTAGCTTGGGACAGTACCTGCCTTTCAATGTTTTTTCAGATTTATGCGGTGCACCATCCTTCAATAAAATGATTACCAATCCTTTATTACAAGAGTCGCTAACAAATTCACCTGGTATTACACAAACTGGGAGTCCGGTTTTTGAAATAAGCTATGGGATTAACATAATATTAGCTTTATCTTTTATTCTATTATTTTTTTATTTTTCGTACAGGATATTAGCAAAAAGAGATTTGTAAATCATGAATTATGAGCTTTTCCGAAACAACTGTAAAATTTCTAAAGAATATATTACCGTCACCATTTAGCATAGCGATAATACTAACAGCTATCAGCTTTATATTTGCATTTTTATTCACTAACCCTGATATTCCCGTTTTATCATATTTATTTGATTTAACAGGATTTTGGGAAAAAGGATTCTGGGAACTACTTAGTTTTACTACACAAATGATATTGATGTTAGTGTTAGGCCATACTTTAGCATTAACAAAAAGTGTCAATAAATTAATAACTACAGTAGTAAAGCATTGTAATACAACTACAAAGGCGGCCTTTATTGTAACATTATTAACCGTTTTGGTTAGCTTATTTAATTGGGGGCTTGGTTTAATATTTGGTGCTATTTTAGCCAGAAAAGTAGGTGAATCGGCAAAAAAACAGGGATTTCAATTAAACTACCCACTTATTGGTGCAGCAGGTTTAAAGGCAAAAGAAATAATTCCCTATACTTTCTTTTTAATGATTATTGGGTTGATTATATATATTACCGGTCTTCTTATTTTTTAATCTTATACATGACTTAACACTATTTTATTTTGGCATAAGTATTGACTATATGGCAAGGCACAAAAATTAAGAACAATCTAAAATCAGTAAATAAAGTGATTTTAATAATGGATCACTATAGAATATAATATTTAGGATTGAATTGTTTTATAATCATAAATATATAGTACTGAGTCACTACTGTTTAGCACGCAATAATATAATTATACCTATATTAATTATTGAATACTTGTTATTCGAGTTTAGATTTATGAATTAGTGTAACGATTGGTTTTTATCTAACAAGTATGACAATATGTCTATGGTTTATTTGGTGGATTGTCAAAAATGCAGAAATATTGTAAAATTAGCAGAAAAGTATTAAGAATGAATTTTAAAAAAGAATCAGGTAAACATAAACTTATATTTTCAAGTATGATGGATAATAATTCAGATTTTCTCCCGATTATTTCTGATGGGAATGATGAACAGGTTGATAATTCTGATATTCCAGAAATATTACCGATACTACCCTTAAAAAATACAGTTTTATTTTCCGGGGTAATTGTTCCCATTTCAGTTGGTAGAAAAAAATCACTTAAACTGATTAAATCTGTTTATAAAAAAGATCGCTTAATTGGGATCCTTACTCAAAAAGATGCAAAATTGGATGAACCCAAAACAGATGATTTGTACCAGGTTGGAACTTTGGCCCAAATCATAAAGGTTTTAGAAATGCCGGATAATTCAACCACTGTTATTATTCAGGGGTTAAAAAGGTTTAAAATTGATGAGTTTGTAAAAGAAAAACCCTATTTCCACGCAAAAGTCTCGGAGCTTACTGATGTGTTGCCACCTAAAAATGACAATGAATTTGAAGCCCTCATAGGATCATTAACAGATATTTCAATACGAATTATTGAACTCTCATCACATATACCACAGGAAGCAATATTTGCATTAAAAAATATTGAAAATCCAAGGTTTCTTATCAACTTTATTTGTTCAAATAGTGATATCCCACCTGTTGAAAAGCAAAACCTGCTTGAAATAGATGATTTAAAACAAAGGGCTATATTGCTACTGGAACATTTATCAAAAGAAGTGCAAAAATTGGAGCTAAAAGATGATATTCAGTCTAAAGTTAAACTGGATATGGATCAGCAACAAAAAGAATATTTTTTGCACCAGCAAATGAAAGCCATTCAAAATGAGCTTGGAGATGATCCGGTTGATATTGAAATTGAAGAACTTAGTAAAAAGGCGAAAAAGAAGAAGTGGTCGAAAGAAGTAGAAGAAATATTTAATAAAGAAATAAACAAACTTCAAAGGACCAACTCGGCATCGCCTGAATATGGTAATAATATTAACTACCTGCAGACTTTGGTGGAATTACCATGGAATGAATATACCAAGGATAATTTTGATTTAAAAAGAGCTCAAAATATTCTTGACAAAGACCATTTTGGTTTGGATAAAGTTAAGGAACGGATACTTGAACATCTTGCCGTATTAAAGTTAAAAGGTGATTTAAAGGCACCAATAATTTGCCTGCTGGGCCCTCCCGGTGTTGGTAAAACTTCGCTAGGAAAATCAATTGCAAAAGCACTTGATAGAAAATTTGCTCGAATTTCACTGGGCGGTTTGCACGATGAGTCGGAAATAAGGGGACACCGAAAAACGTATATTGGGGCTATGCCGGGCAGAATTATCCAAAGCATTAAGAAGGTAAAATCATCAAACCCGGTTTTTATACTTGATGAAATTGATAAAGTGGGAAATGATTACCGTGGTGATCCTTCATCTGCCCTATTAGAAGTTCTTGACCCTGAACAAAATAACACTTTCTATGATAATTACCTTGAATTAGAGTTTGATTTGTCTAAAGTAATGTTCATTGCAACAGCAAATTCGGCTGGGCAGATTAATCCTGCATTAAGGGACAGGATGGAAATTATTGATATAAGTGGTTATTTGGTTGAAGAAAAAATTGAAATTGCAAAAAGGCATTTATTACCAAAACAGTTAAAAGAACATGGTTTAACCAGAAGCCATTTATCTTTAAGCAAAAATATTCTTGAAAAATTAATTGAGTTTTATACCCGTGAATCAGGTGTAAGACAATTAGATAAAGAATTGGCTAATGTAGTTAGAAAAATTGCCAAAAAAATGGCTTTTGAAGAGGATTATAAAGTTCGTGTAAATGAAGCTGATTTAGCTACAATGCTTGGAAGACAAAAGTTTTCAAAAAGCACCTATCAGGGTAATGAATATGCCGGCTTGGTAACAGGTTTAGCATGGACTGCTGTGGGTGGACAAATACTAATGATTGAAACCAGTTTAAGCAGGGGCAACAACAAACTTACGCTAACCGGGAACTTGGGTAATGTGATGAAAGAATCTGCAGTAATTGCATTAGAGTATATAAAATCGCACAACAATGAACTGGACATTTCAAATGATGTATTTGACAACTGGAATATTCACCTACATGTTCCGGAGGGTGCCATTCCAAAAGACGGCCCTTCTGCCGGAATAACTATGGCTACTTCAATGGCTTCAGCTTTTACACAAAGAAAAATCAAAAAAAATATTGCCATGACAGGGGAAATAACCCTTAGGGGAAAAGTATTGCCTGTTGGTGGGATTAAAGAAAAAATCCTTGCTGCAAAGCGTGCAGACATCAAAGAAATTATCTTATCAAAAGAAAATGAAAAAGATATACTTGATATAAAAGATATTTATATAAGTGGCTTAAAATTTCATTATGTTGAAGATATTATGGATGTTCTTAATATTGCTTTATTGAAGCAAAAAGTAAAACAGGCAAAAGATTTGAAAGTTGCGGCTGAGAAGTAGAATGTTTTAAACGCTTAAAATAATTTATTTTAATCAAGAAGTTTTTTTTGACAATAATAGGCAATTATATTTCATATATTTGCGATAGAATTTGAAATTTTTTAATATGATAATAATAAAAATATTATTAGGAATAGTTGGAGTATTATTGCTTGATTATATAGTTGCCCTGTTTAACAAAAAACCTAAGATTATTTATAAAGACCGATTAATTAAAAATTACAATGCGCAAACTATGCCCCCTTTTTTTATACGAATACAAGAGGAAGATAAGGACAATAAAATTTTGCTGAAACACGAATTAGTACATTGGGAACAATATAGAAAAACAGGGGCAATAATATTTAATACCAGATATTTTCTGCAAAAATTAATTTATGGCTACGATAGAATGCCAATGGAAATTGAAGCAAGAAAATTGTCAGGTGAAAAAGAAGAGTGTATAACTAATTATACAGATTGCGTAAGAAATGGAAAGTCAAATACGATTGTAGATCCTGAATTTAGGACATAATATAGTTTTATTCATGTTTCTTTCTATTACTTTTAAAGGTATTTATGAAGGCTACGACATTCCCGCCCATGGCTTACCGATAGAATTCATTACTGCGGAATCCACTTAACGTAATAGACTGTCAATTAACACATTGCCACATCTACCATATACTATATCGGCAGCCGTAGTTCTTCTCTCATACTATCTTTTTAATCAATTTAAAATACTTAAATGGTGCATACTTTAAGGATAAATCAATCCAGGTAGGTGTAGTTATAACTGCTCTTTTGTTGCTAAATACTTCAAAACTTTCCTTTCCATGATATTTTCCCATTCCACTATTTCCAACACCTCCAAATGGCAAATTATGATTTGTTATATGCATTAAAGTATCGTTAATACAAGCACCGCCAGAAGTTGTTTTTGCTAATACGTCTTTTGCTTTTTTGTTTTTCCCGAAATAGTAAAATGCTAATGGTTTTTCATTTTTGTTAATGTATTCAATCGTTTCATCAATGTGATTAAATGTCATTACAGGCAGAATTGGTCCGAAAATCTCATCTTGCATTATCAAAAAATCGGGACTGACATTATCTATAATGGTTGGTGCAATAAATCTATCTTTTCCGTCAATTTCTCCACCAGTATGTATTTTTCCTTGGCTCATTAACTTTTCTAATCTGTTTATTGCTCGCTGATTCACAATTCGAGAGTAAAAACGACTATCTTTTATATCATTTCCATACATTTCTTTAATGTTCTTGGCAATTTTGTCCAACAATTTATCTTTAATTGAATGATGAGCAAAAAGGTAATCAGGGGCAATACAGGTTTGGCCAGCATTAATCATCTTTCCCCAAGCAATACGTCTTGCGGCAATATTAATGTTTGCATCAGCATCTACAATACAAGGACTTTTTCCTCCCAACTCTAAAACAACCGGTGTTAAGTGTTGCGATGCGGCTTTCATTACTACTTTACCAACATTTGGACTCCCTGTAAAGAAAATAATATCAAAACGCTCGTTAAATAAAATTGTATTTGTTTCCCTACCACCCTGTACAACAGCAATATAATTAGAATCATAAGTGTCTTCAATCATTTCCTGCATCACTTTTGCTATTGTTGGTGTATCGGGCGAAGGTTTTAAAATACAACAACCACCAGCCGAAATTGAACCAACTAAAGAATTGATTAATAACTGAAAAGGATAATTCCAAGGTGCTACAATAAGGGATAATCCGAGAGGTTCGTAAATTACTTTGCTCGATGAAGGTAATAAGTGAATAGGTGTCGAAACCTTTTTTGGTTTAGCCCATTTTTTAAAATGTTTTATATGATTATCAATCTCAGCTGTTACAATACTTATTTCGGTTAAGTATGATTCTTCGGGCGATTTATGTAAATCCTTCCACAATGCATCTTCAATCTGTTTTTGGTATTTTTTGATTGCTTCTTTTAACTTTTTAAGTTGTTCTAATCTAAAAGCTATATCTTTTGTTTGGTTAGAGGCGAAGAAATGTCTCTGATTTTCAATATGCTGAACAATTGTATTTTTTGCTGTATCTTCCATTTGTGTGAATTTATTAGATAATTAATTTTTATGACCTGTGAAATGTTCCATAGTTTTGTATATTCCTAAAACATTTCCTGCAAACCAATCAAAAATATTTACCGTCATTATTGCTTGCCCTAAACGTGTAAACCTGTATATATATCCCGGAATAGTTAACATTTTTTTATTTTTCTCAATTGCTTTCACAATTGTAAGTGCCGTTGCTTCCGGTTCGAGAATTGGTATTTTTGATTTTACACCATCAAACATTCCTGTGTTTATGTAATAAGGCATTATTGTAGTAACATTAACCTTTTGGTTCATTTGTTTCATCTCCAAACGTAAACTATCAGACCAACCAATTACCGACCATTTGCTTGCTGCATAAACTGACATTTTAGGGTTTGAAATTATTCCGCCAGATGATGCAATATTGCAAATATGTCCTGAATTTTGATTTAACATATCATTCAGAAACTCCATTGTTATAAACATTGGTGCATTTGCATTAATATCCATTGTTTTTGTTATATCTGCTACTGAATGCTCATTGAAGTATTTGCCAACAACTATTCCGGCATTATTTATTAGTACATCAACTATACCGAATTCCTGCTTTACTTTTCCGGCAGTTTCTTGTATTTGTTCTATGTTGGATACATCTACATTAAAACCAAAAATATCTCCTTTGTTAGAAAATTCGGAAACTGTTTCATTAATTTTTTCTTGATTAATATCCCAAATTATCACTTTAGCTTTGCGTTCTAACATTAAGCGAGACATAATTTTGCCTATTCCGGATGCACCTCCGGTTATTAAAACCGTTTTTCCTTTTATTTGCTTCATTTGTTTAAAATTTACTATTAATAATGATGCAAAATTAAAGTGCAAAACAATTTAGAACGATAACATATGTTATCAGTTTGAACTATTTGTGCAATTCTGAATTTATTAAGCGACTTAAATGTACCGAGCTGATATTTAAGTATGAAGCAATATAGTGTTGCGGTATGCGTTGAAGAATTTTAGGAAATCGTGTTTTCAACTTATTGTATCTTTCAAGTGGTGAAATAGTATATATTGACTGTATTTTTTCGCTAAACATAAAAAAATACTCTTCAGCAAGCAGTCTGCCTAGTTTTTCGCCATACCTAAGTTCTTTGTATCCATCGTGTAGCATTTCGTACGACATTAAAACTAATGTTGTGTCTTCAAGTGCTTGTATAGAATAATTAGAGGGTATGTTTTTTAAAAAACTCTCGTAATCAGTAGCAAAGGTGTTTTCTAAGGCAAAATGAAAATTTTTTTCCTCTCCTTTATTATCGGTAAAGTAAATCCTCAATAATCCTCTATCTACAAAAAACACATCTCTACAAATACTTCCTTCATTCAGGATTCTCTCTTTTTTCTTAATTTCCTTGATTCGGAACTTAGAAGAATAATCAGCCCACTCTTCATCATTAATTTCGATATAATTTGAAATTACTTCCTTTATGTTGTTAAGCTGGTTATTCATTTTTATATTTACGATGTCTTTTTCTATGCCTGCATCCGAATAAAGCTAAAGGTAAGTTTACCCACCTTATATGCTTTTGTCGGACTATTTTATTTGCCAACAATTTAAGATGTATTTATGTAATGTCCAAATTGTCCACAAGACTTTTAATTTTTCTAACTTTAACAAAAAAGGCTTAATGTTTCCATTAAGCCTTTTTAAATTATATAAGATTTTATTAAATTACTCTACTTTCCAAGTACTACCGCTATTTAGCAAATCATCCATATTTTTGATTTTAGCTTTAGCCTGAACCTCTTTAACCTGAGTTTCAACTCTTTCGTCATAAGTATGTGCTTCAACTGCACGTATTACTCCAAAAGCAACCGGAAAATCAGGGAACCTCATGTTAATTAATGCCAAGTGCAGGGTTGGGTCCTTTTCGTGTGCATCATGAACAAGAATATCATCTTGAGTTACACCATTCTCGCCAATAGTTACCACTTTAAGTTTTAAACCATCTAAAACAAGGCCTTTATTCTTTTCTTTGCCAAAAATCATTGGTTCACCATGACGTAAGATAATTGTTCTGTCTTCTTTATGCTCTCTATCAGTTAAAGCACTATGTGCACCATTATTAAAAATGACACAATTCTGTAATACTTCAATAACTGAAGTGCCATTATGATTTTCAGCATCCTTAAATATCTCGATATTTAATTTTACATTGTTGTCAATACCACGCGCAAAATACTTCCCCTGTGCTCCAATGGTTAATTCACCCGGATGAAATGGATGTTCAACCGTACCATAAGGCGAAGTTTTTGTAACCTGGCCAAATTGTGAAGTAGGCGAAAACTGACCTTTCGTCAAACCGTAAATTTCATTGTTGAACAGAACAATATTCAAATCAACATTTCTTCTGATTTCATGAATAAAATGATTTCCACCAATAGCAAGTGCATCACCATCACCGGTAATTTGCCAAACACTAAGCTTGGGGTTTGCAGTCTTTACTCCGGAAGCAATTGCCCCTGCCCTACCATGAATAGAATGAAATCCATATGTATTCATATAGTAAGGGAATCTGGATGAACAACCGATACCTGAAATAACAGCATAGTCTTCCATTCTGTGGTCCATTTCAGCCATGGCCTTCTGAACCGCATTAATAATTGCAATATCGCCGCAACCTGCGCACCAACGGATTTCCTGATCACTTTTAAAATCCTTTGCTGTATATGATTTTGTTTCAATCATGATTATTTTTCCTCCATTACTTTAATAACCGCTTCTTTTAATTCTGAAACAGTAAATGGTAATCCTTGTACTTTATTATATTGATGATAATGTAATTCTGGGAAATTCATTCTTAAATAATCTGCAAACTGGCCTAAATTTATCTCGCACACTATCCTTTTTTTGAATTTTGCCAAAACCTTTTCTGTATTTCTTGGTAGTGGTTTAATATAATTAAAATTGAGAAGAGCTACTTTTTTGCCTTCTTCCCTAAGAGCGTTCATTGTACTAATCAAATGACCATAAGTACCACCCCATCCAATCATACATACATCTGCGTCTTCATCTCCCATAATTTCCAGTTCCGGGATATAATCTGCAATTTTATCCACTTTAGCCTCTCTTAAGTCTGTCATTACCTGATGATTTTCAGGGACATAAGAAACTGTTCCTGTAATATCCATCTTTTCCAATCCACCAATCCTGTGCTCTAGACCTTCAGTACCAGCAGTAGCCCATTGTCTTACAAGCTTTTGAGCATCTCGTTTATATGGTTGATAATCTTCATCGTTAGCTTTAGCTAAAGGAGGTGTTATCACCGACAGATCTTTCATAACCGGAATCTTCCATGGCTCAGAACCATTTGCAATGTAACCATCTGTTAACAAAATAACCGGTGTCATATGCTCCAAAGCAATTTTAGAAGCTTCAAATGCATATTTAAAACAATCAGAAGGCGAACTTGCAGCAATAACAGGAACAGGACTTTCTCCATTTCTACCATAAAGAGCCTGCAATAAATCAGATTGTTCTGTTTTAGTAGGTAAACCGGTTGAAGGCCCACCCCTTTGCACATTAACTATTACTAAAGGTAGTTCAGTTATAACAGCCAGGCCAATTGCTTCGCTTTTTAATGCTAAACCAGGACCTGAAGTTGTTGTAACCGCCATTGATCCAGAAAAGCTAGCACCAATAGCTGTACAAATACCTGCAATTTCATCTTCAGCCTGAAATGATTTTACCCCCAGATCTTTTCTTGCAGCCAGTTCCTGTAATATATCAGTTGCAGGCGTAATAGGATATGACCCAATAAATAACTTTCGGTTTGCTTTTTCAGAAGCGGCCAATAACCCCCATGCTGTTGCAACATTACCATTAATATTCCGGTAAGTTCCTTTTTCAATTTTTGCAGGTTCAACTCTATATGATCGTAAAGCTTCAATGGTATTTGCAAAATTATACCCTGCCTTCAATACCATTTTATTAGACTCCACAATTTGAGGAACTTTAGCGAACTTCTTCTCAAAAAACTTTTCAGTATAGTCTAATGGCCTATGAAATAACCAGTACGACATTCCAAGAGCAAACATATTTTTGCTCCTCATTATACTTTTTTTATCCAGGCCTGTATCTTTTAAAGTTTCTTGGGTAAGTTTTGAGATAGGAGCCTCAATTATATGATAATCCCCAAATTTTTTATCTTTCAGAGGGTCGTCTACACAACCTGCCTTTTTTAAATTTTTAGGGGTAAAAGTATCAATATCAATTATTATTGTACCGCCTGGTTTTACCCATTTCATATTTGCTTTAAGGGCTGCCGGATTCATAGCAACAAGTACATCAGCATAGTCACCTGAAGTATAGACTTCCTGATGCCCAATATGTAACTGAAAACCCGATACACCACCAACAGTACCCTGTGGGGCCCTAATTTCAGCCGGATAATCCGGAAATGTGGCAATATCATTGCCAAGTAGAGCTGAAGTGTCAGAAAATTGGGTTCCGGCCAGCTGCATACCATCACCTGAATCACCAGAAAATTTGATGACCACTCTGTCCAGTTCTTTTACAACTTTTTCACTCATGATTTATTTTATCTATATTTTTTATATGTTTTCCGTTGCAAAGTTATGTATTCTAATTGTAATTATCTGAATATATCAATATAAATTTTGCTGTCTAAAAGCAGCATTTCAACCGTTTACGGAATGATTTTATTTAGAACCAATATAAATAGGTTTATATTGGTTGTTTTTACTAACTTTGCAGATAAATATGGTAATAATTTCAAGAAAATGTTATTTGCGCATAACATTTATGTTTTTAAACATTGACTCTCACTGAGGGCTTTTATATGTAACCTATAAACTAAGTATGAGCATGTTTTGACTATGAGTTAAATCATTCCAAATATTAATATTAATATTTTGTATGCAAATTACATT
The DNA here is from genome assembly GCA_039714415.1 of Bacteroidota bacterium. Lineage (GTDB taxonomy): Bacteria > Bacteroidota > Bacteroidia > Bacteroidales > NBLH01 > NBLH01. The sequence goes on along the minus strand of JBDLJL010000046.1, from coordinate 626 downwards.
AAATAACAGACAAGAAGAAATTACCGGAAAAACTGAACTTACAGTACAAGAATTAATTCTTTTTAAAAATTTCACTTTCCACATGTTGGTTACTAAAGTTAATGATAAACTAATAAAAAAGGAAGTTCGTTCAGAGGTAATAATAAAAGAGGGCGATAATGTGGTAGTCATGCATTTAATTAGTGGCGGGTAATATTGAATGAATAATGGCTATTGTCTAATGAATATTGATGGCACTCTGAAAAGCCGCTTAGCGGATAATCCTACAAAAAGCACACTACTTTATAAGCTATATATCAACTCATTAACAAACCCGCTTAGCGGCTATTTGCATCAACATTTAGTTTTTAGACCAGACTCATTAATGAATAATGAATAAAAAGAAAAAATAGAGTGAATAGATTTCTGCAATTTTTTGATGTAGGGATTTGTACTGGATGCATTAGTGGCCGGCTTCTTTAATAACTTGTTTTGATAATTTTCCGAAATCGACCTCTATAACTAGGCAATCGGGTAATTCAAAGAGTTTAGTGCTTGTTCAGTAATAAAGTTTACAATTATAAGGCAGTTATTTTGTTCTTTTTCAAATTAAAAAAAACTGCAAACTTAGCGAAGCGATCTCATGA
>JBDLJL010000045.1:0-34140 GCA_039714415.1 Bacteroidota bacterium | reverse complement strand
TTTATATAATACCCAAATTAGGAACTGCCCCAAACTTACCTGCCTGATAAGCTTTTAAAAAAGATAAATTCTTGCGAATATCAAAATCATCCAATGAAAATAAAGTGGTACTTCCATCTTCATCTTTTTCAGTAAACCATACAATATCTTTTCGCACAAAATCCTCAGCAAGTAATCCTACATCATGTGTTGTAAATATAAATTGCGACTGTGAATTTTCTTTTTTTGAATGAAATAAAAAGGTATTAATAAAGTGATTTACTAAATCAGGATGCAATGAGTTCTCTAATTCATCAACATTTAAAACAGATGACTGCTCAATAATACTTTTCAGTTTACCAACCAAACCTAAATAACGTAAAGTTCCCGACGACTGCAAATTAATTGACAGCCTACTATTCATATTATTGGCCGTATGAGTAAAATATACTTGTTTTCGTTGATAGCGAAGAACATTATCAGAAACTACAGACAAGTCAGCATTAATATCTGAATCTTTATACAAAAATTCTTCATTTTCAATTTGTATATCTGTAATATTAAAATCAGCATTTTCTAAGCTTTCTAAAACAAACTGTTTATAATCTTCCGGTTTTTTAGTTATATCTGAAATGGTTTGGCGATACAAATCATGCATTGGCCTTATAATTTCAGACAAACCAGATTTAAACCAATTGTAAACCAATTGTAACTCAGGGAATTTTATATTTGTTTTACTTAAACCTGATAAAAGTGTCATGTTATTCAGGGTATTTGATTTTAATACCACTAACTCTACAGGGCTAACTTTTATAGTACTTCCCAATTTTAAAGTGTAATCGTTAATATCTGTTTGATATTCTCTGTGATATATTATAGCTGGCTGCGTACCAGGGTAATACACCAACTTTTCATTAAAAATTGTATTCTTATTTAAAATAACTGAATAGATATATTTTGTTTTATTTATATAAATTGATATTTCAAAATAGCCTGGTTTCCTTCTGCTTTCATCATCAAAACCAAAGGGAATAAAACCAGTTTCACCCCCCCTTTCACGTGTCGTTAGGCTAGTTTCACGCAAAAAATTAATAGCCAGCAATAGGTTTGATTTACCAGAAGCATTTGAACCATAAATCATAGCTACTCTTAAAATTCTTTCATCGGGATTTACTTCTATACAATGATAATCCTTAAGGTATTTATCTGCAGTAGCCTCAAAGCTTAATACTTGTTCTTCTTTAAAAGAAAGAAAATTTCGAACCTTAAATTCAGCTATCATTTTACAATGTGTATTTAACTTATTTGCAATTTTATTACAAATTTACAACATACATTCCGGTTTTCAAAATTTATTCAAAAAAAAAGCATCATAAATAATTACGATGCTAAATTTGTTCAGACCAATCTTGCTATTTCTACAATTTTGCTATAACAGCCTCGGCCATAATTTTTGTTGATGCCGCTCCATTGTTTATTACATCCGGCTTACCTCTCATTTTCATCATATCATAGGTACGAATTTTTCCTTCTTCAATAACTTCTGCCACTGCTTTACGGATTTTTTTTGCAATCTTATTCTCATCAATAAAATCAAGCATCATACAAGCTGATTCAATCATAGCAATTGGGTTTACTATTGAAGTATCATAGTCGGCATATTTTGGTGCAGAACCATGTGTTGGTTCAAAAACCCCTATCCCACTGTCAGGATTAGATTGTGCACTACATGCAAATCCAAGTCCGCCAATTAAACCGGCAAAACCATCAGAAACAATATCGCCAAACATATTACCGGCAACAATAACTCCATAGTCTTCCGGGTTTTTGGTTAGCCACATCATTTGTGCATCAATATTTGTGTTCCAAAGCTCAATATCAGGAAAATCAGCTTTTTGAATCCCAAGAGCCATTTTATACATCATACCCGAAGTTTCCCTAATCACATTTGGTTTTTCACATAATGTTACTGATTTATAACCATACTTTTTTGCATGTTCAAAAGCGGCACGAAGAATACGCTCTGTAGCATTTTTTGAAAATATTCTTGTAGAAACAGAAACTTCTTCTACAGGAACTTCTCCAAAATTTTTAGAAAATTTGGGATGAGTCATTAAAGCATCATAAACCTGTGCTGGTGGATTTGACCATTCTACACCTCCATACAAACCTTCTGTATTTTGACGAAAAACTACTACATCAACCATTGGCTCTTCAATATCATCACCTTTGCCCCTACGGATAAAATTTAAGGGGTTCCCTTTATATGTTTTACATGGGCGAGCACAAATATCCAATCCAAAATGCTGGCGTAAACCAACAATAGGACTAGAATAAACAAGGTTCTTATCCTTTAATTCAGGTGCTAGTTCCTCAAAAGCTTCATCTTTTGGTTTCGATGTAATTGCACCAAATAAGCCAATTTTATGCTTTTCAATGAGCTTTATGGTTCTTTCAGGCAAAGGATTACCTTCGGAGCGCCAAAATTCCCAACCAATATCACCTTCAACATAATCTGCCTCAAATCCTGCAGCATCTAATACGCGGATAGTTTCATCAAGTACCGCTTTTCCAATGCCATCACCAGGCATTGCAACAATTGTTCTTTTTGCCATTTTATATTAGTTTTAGTTGTTCATTAGAGCTCTCAAAAATAGTGTTTTTTTTAATCCGAAACATCTTTTGCAAACGTTTTCGAAAGAAAAATGACATATTATATAGCATAAGCTAAAAAACATGAATTTTATCATAAGATTTTTTACTTTTGAATTTTAATATAATAATTATAGAACTTTATAATATGAGCGAAATTAGTAATTTACAACCTGAAGCAATCTGGAAATATTTTGATGAGATTACTCAAATTCCCCGCCCATCAAAAAAAGAAGAAAAAATCATTAAATACCTTTTGGATTTTGCCTTTGAACATAAGCTTAAAGCTGAACAAGATGAAGTAGGTAACGTAGTTATTCGAAAAGCTGCAAGCAATGGTATGGAAAATGCCACACCCGTAATATTGCAAAGTCACACCGATATGGTTTGTGAAAAAAACAATGATGTTGAATTCAATTTTGATACCGACCCTATTCAAACCTATATTGAAGGCGATTGGGTAAAAGCAAAAGGAACAACACTTGGTGGCGACGATGGAATTGGTATCGCGGCATCACTTGCCATTTTAAGTGCAAACGATATTCAACATGGTCCTTTGGAATGTTTTTTTACAGCAGATGAAGAAACTGGCATGACAGGGGCTTTTGGCTTACAACCGGATTTTCTGAAAGGAAAAATACTGATTAACCTTGACTCAGAAGACGAAGGCGAGTTATTCATCGGTTGTGCCGGTGGTATGGATACCTCAATTGAAATGAACTATAAAAAAGAAGAAATTCCTAAATCATGGTACTCCTGCAAAATTTCAGTTACCGGATTAAACGGTGGGCATTCAGGTGATGAAATTGATAAAGGTTTAGGTAATGCAAACAAGATATTAAACCGTTTCCTTTGGCGTTTATCTGAAAAAGTTGAATTTAAATTAAGCAATCTCGATGGTGGAAACTTAAGAAATGCCATTGCACGGGAAGCTTCAGCTGTTATTTCTGTCAGTCAACACAATAAGGAACAAATTCGTTTGGCATTGAATATCTATACCAGTGAAATTCAAGAGGAATATGATGTTACCGAAAAAGGTTTGAACCTGGATATGAATACGGTAGAATCACCCCTATTTGCTATTGATAAAGAAACACAAGATAAACTTATACGTTCTGTTTATGCTTGTCCACATGGGGTAATTGCTATGAGCCAAAGTATTAACAATCTTGTAGAAACTTCAACAAATTTAGCTTCTGTAAAATTTAAGGAAAATAAGATCATAATAGGTACCAGCCAGCGAAGCTCTGTAGATTCAGCATTAATAGATGCAGCTGCCATGGTAAGGACTGTTTTTGAACTAGCTGGTGCAAAAGTTAAACATTCTGATGGTTACCCTGGCTGGACACCAAAGCTTGATTCTGAGATACTAAAAGTTACCGATAAATCGTATCAAAAACTATTTAAAGAAAAACCAAAAGTACTTGCCATTCATGCAGGACTAGAATGTGGTTTGTTCCTTACAAAATATCCTCATTTAGATATGATTTCATTTGGACCTACCATCAAAGGTGCACACTCTCCCGATGAACGTATGAATATACCAACTGTTCAAAAATTCTGGGATTTATTGGTTGATGTTTTAGAGAATGTAAAGTAAGAACTGCTTTCAATGCTATTTTGGAACATATTGTAGGCCATTAAAAATGATAAGCACAAATAATATTTATTCATATTATACTATTTAATTGGTTCAATACCCTTTTTAGTCATAATTACTTCTTTTATCGTACCATCTTCATTGTAATATAAATACTCAACACAGACCCTTCGTTCATAGGGACTTGGTCCTTCGACATGATAAAAAAGATACCAACGGTCCTTAATTTTAATTATTGAATGATGTGAATTTCTTGAATTGTTATCAAAAAACATACCCCGATATGTAAATGGACCCAATGGTGAAGGCGCAGTACTATATACCAATAATTGTTTAATTTTACCTTCTTGTTTTATTAATTTAGGGTAACTAAAATAATAAAGGCTGTCTTTTTTATGTACCCATATACCTTCATGATAACCTTCTAGTTCAAGTTTCCTGATTTCCCCTTTGATTTCAATAAGATTATTTTTTAATATAGACACAGCAACTCCGTTACCTCCACCATAATAAAGATATGGTATACTATCTGAATCAATAAAGATACAAGGATCAAAAGAAGCAACACCTTCAACTGCATTTCGTTTTATTAAGGGTTCACCAAGTGCATCGGTAAACGGGCCGTTGGGTTTATGTGCAATAGCTACACCAATCTGAAAATCAGCCGGAAAATAATAATAGTAATTACCTTTCCATTTTACGGCATCAGGTGCAAATGCAGCTTTATCAGCCCAGCTTACACTATCCAGATTAAATATTTCGCCTTCATTAGTCCATTCAACCAGGTTTGTTGATGAATAACAGTGCCATCTTTTCATTTCCATCCAAGATAAGCTCACGGGTTCATCCGTTGAGGGATAAATCCAATATTTACCATCCCATATATGGGCAGAAGGATCAGCATGAAAATCGGGTAAAATTGGCTTTTGTGCAAATACCTGAGATAAAGCAATTATTATAAATATTATAGAATATATAATTTTAATCATAAATAATTTGTAAAAAATTAAGGTAATTGGAATTAAACACCTCAAAATGATAAAGAATTGATTACCAAAGAAAAAAAGCCTTAAGGAGTATCCATAAGGCTTAAAAATTTCACCTTTTATTAATTACCTGGTTATTTCATCTTTAGAAGTAATATTCTTCAGTTTTTCAAAATCTGCCTCAGCATTAATCTTAATCCACTTATCATCCGCCTCATCATCAGGCAGAATTGCCTCAACGGGGCACTCAGCTTCGCAGGCACCACAATCTGTACATTCATCCGGATCTATAACCAGCATATCATCCAGTTCAAAAAAGCAATCAACAGGGCATACTTCAACACAATCACCGTGTTTGTTTCCCACACAAGGTTCAGTTACTATTCTTGGCATAATTTCTAGTTTTAAATTAAAATTAAACCTTAAAGTTAATGAAAAAAAATAAAAAAGACCTAAACCTCTTTAAAAAATATATTAATTTAAGAAAAAAACTATTTTTGTATCATAAATTTAAACTTAAATCATGCAGGAAAAGATTCCCAAAAAAATGAAAGCTGTTGTTCTTTATAACTATAACCCCAACATGGTAAAAGCCATAAAAAGCTTAGAAGTTGAAGAAATATTGACACCAAAACCCAAAAAGAATCAGGTTTTAATTAAAGTTGATGCTTCCCCTTGCAATCCTTCAGATTTATCATTTATTCAAGGTAGTTATGGAATAAAAAAGAAAGTCCCCATAGTACCGGGCTTCGAAGGAACAGGCATAGTAGTACAAGCTGCCAATGATAAAGCATCTTTAAGTTTGCTTGATAAAAGAGTCAGTTTTAATGCCCATGTTGAACTAAATGGTGCCTGGGCAGAATATGCTGTAACTAACACCTCTCAATGCATACCGGTTCATCCAGAGATTCCTGTTGAACAAGCAGCTTGTTTGCTGGTAAACCCTTACACGGCTTATGCTATGTTTGACCTGATAAAGGAAAGAAAAAGTAAAGCTTTTGTTATGAACGCTGCAATGGGTCAGCTTGCAGGAATGATGCGCAATATGGCTGATGAAGCAGAAATAGAAGTAATAAATATGGTTCGCAAAAATGGGCAAATTGATACGTTGAAAAAAAAAGGGGCTAAAAATGTATTGTGCACTACTGATGAAAATTTTCAGGATCAATTTAAAGATTTAGTAACTCAACTCGAAGCCAAAACTTTTATTGATGCAGTTTCAGGTGAACTTTCTGGTAAAATGCTTGAACTTATGCCATCAGGTTCACAATTAATTGTTTATGGTGCACTTACAGGAGAGAACCTTAGTCAGATTGGTGCCAAAGACCTTATCTTTTATGGTAAAAGTGTTACCGGGTTTAACCTGATTCAATGGTTTGAAACCACACCAAAACAAAAAATAATGGAAATTACCGCCAAACTACAGGAAAAAATACTAAAAGGCAAAATTAAAACAGAAATCTATAAAAAAGTGAAGCTAGGTGAAGTTAAAGGCAATATTCTACGTTACCTGATAAATATGTCCGTAGGAAAAGTAATTATTGAGCCGTAAATTTTAAAAAATATGAATTTTTATTCGATTTTGTTGTTTAAATATGTTCACAAACAACTGGTAATTAATCACTAACAAACTAATTACCAATTGCTATATATTCTTTATCCGGTAACTTTCCCCTGCCTTTTACGTTCAACTTCGCTTAAAATGACTTTACGGATACGGAAAGTAGCTGGTGTAATTTCAACATATTCATCTGCCTGGATATATTCCAATGCTTCTTCAAGACTAAAAACAATAGGTGGTGCGATCTTTGTTTTATCGTCAGCACCTGATGCACGCATATTAGTTTGCTTTTTGGCTTTGCAAACATTTGCTACAATATCGCCACTTTTAGAACTTTCACCTATTACCTGACCAGCATAAACCTTTTGTGTAGGTGCAATAAAAAACTTACCCCTATCCTGTAATTTATCAAGCGCATAAGCAAAAACCTGTCCTGCTTCCATGGCTATTAGTGAACCATTTTGTCTTTTAGGAATTTCACCCTTAAAAGGTTCATAGCCCGTAAAACGGTGTGACATAACTGCTTCACCATTAGTTGCAGTTAGCATTCTTGTTCTTAAACCTATAATTCCACGTGATGGTACTTTAAATTCTAAATGTACCCGGTCAGATTTTGTTTCCATGCTCAACATTTCACCTTTTCGCATGGTAACCAAATCAATTACCTTTCCTGAAAATTCTTCAGAAACATCAACAGTCATTTCTTCAATAGGCTCGTTTTTAACACCATCAATATCCTTAAATAATACTTGTGGCTGTCCCACTTGTAATTCATAACCTTCCCTGCGCATTGTTTCTATCAATACCGATAAATGTAAAACGCCTCTTCCGTAAACATTAAACTTATCTGCCGAATTAGTTTCTTTAACTCTTAATGCTAAATTTTTCTCTAATTCTTTATTTAAACGATCCTTTAAGTGCCTTGATGTCACAAATTTACCATCCTGACCAAAAAATGGGGAATCATTGATAGTAAATACCATACTCATGGTTGGTTCATCAATTGCTACAGGATCCAATGCCTCAGGATTTTCAAAATCAGCAACGGTATCGCCAATATCAAAACCTTCAATACCAACAACACCACAAATTTCACCGGAACCTACCTGCTCAACACTTTTTCTATTAAGCCCCTCATATATAAACAGTTCTTTAAGTTTGGAACGTACAGAAGAACCATCCCTTTTCATTAATGAAACTTGCATACCTACTTTTAGCTCGCCCCTATGCAACCTACCAATAGCAATACGTCCAACATAGCTTGAATACGACAAAGCAGTAATTAATAATTGAGCCGAACCTTCATTGTATTTTGGTGCCGGAATATGTTCAAGAATCGCATCTAATAAAGGAGTGATATCACCACCTGCAGTTTTCCAATCATTAGCCATCCAGCCATTTTTTGCCGAACCATAAATAGTTTGAAAATCCAATTGATCCTCAGTAGCATCCAAATTAAACATTAAATCAAATACTTGTTCCTGTACCAATTCCGGATTACAGTTTTGCTTATCCACTTTATTAATTACCACAATTGGCTTTAATCCCAGAGAAAGTGCTTTTTGCAACACAAAACGTGTTTGGGGCATTGGGCCTTCAAATGCGTCTACCAACAACAAAACACCATCCGCCATATTTAAAACCCTTTCCACTTCCCCACCAAAATCAGCGTGACCGGGTGTGTCTATTATGTTAATTTTTACATCTTTATATAATGCAGAAGCATTTTTAGAAAGAATGGTAATTCCACGTTCCTTCTCCAGGTCATTACTATCCATAATTAAAGAACCCGGTTTTTCATGGTCTTTAAATTGTCCTGTTTCAATTAACATTTTATCCACCAAAGTAGTCTTTCCGTGGTCAACGTGGGCAATTATAGCAATATTTCGAATATTTTGCATGATATCTGTTTTTTTTTAAAAGCGCACAAAAATATACTAATCCTTTGACATATTATGTTAAAAAAAGTAAAAAATATAAAATTTCAGATATAAATATTATTTTTATATTACTAAACCTTTGTTAAGCAAGACAAAATAAAATATTCTTTTCTTTTAAAAAGCAATTTTAATCAATGCAAATCGTTATATTCAAATAAAACTCCAAACTTATACTTCCAAAAACCATCAATTTAACTAAAAAATTTATAAATAGGCTGATTTTTTAAAAATATTCTGTCAGTTTTTCTAATTTTATTACTTTTACCGCAGAAATAATAAAACTATTTGATTCTTTATAATTAAATAATTAAAAAAAAATATAATATTGCACTTGAAGTATTTAAAGTTTAACAGCAAGAATAAAATAATTTACATTTTTAGTATGGCATGAAAATAGTAGTAGAATTGTTGAAAAATAAAACGAAAATTTCTAAATGAATGCAGCTGAAAATGTTTACCAGATGTATACAGATTTAATAGATAGTACAATAATCTCATACAATGGGCCTTTCGATGCCCAGGTATTATCCATAATAGCAGAGAATATTGAATACTCACTATCAAATAATCCCAGGGTAAGTAAAAAGTTATTTAAAATATTTATAGAATTAGCACAGAATATATCTTATTATTCTGCGGAAAAACAACAAAATGATGAGGGTAACTTATATGGTGTTGGTATATTAATGCTAAGAGAGTTTGACGATCATTACAGTTTTTCAACAGGAAACATGATATTGAAAGAGGAAATATTACCGGTTATCCAAAAATGCGAAACAATTAATATGTTGGATAGGCAAAAACTTAGACAGTATAAAAGAAAATTACGAAGTATGCCATCGGGAATTAGAGGGGGTGGAAACATTGGTCTTGTTCAGGTTGCCCTAACGGTAGATTACCCACTTGAATACAGTGTAATGCCGATGAACAATGACAATTCATTTTTTATAGTAAATGTCAGGGTAAATAAAAATTAAATTAACTCCAATGGAAAATATTCTTATAGAAGGGAAACATGGTGTAAATTTTATTCCAACTGTAGATTTTAATGCAGAGACAGGAATTTGTGAACTGGCAGGTGAATCCTATTTAGAGGATACTATTGAGTTTTATTCTCCTCTATATAGTTGGTTAAGACAATACATTGATGAAATTAATAAACCCATTACCTATAATTTCAGATTAAGGTATTTTAATACAAGTTCATCTAAATGCATTATTGATATTCTTAATATACTTAAAAGATATAAGGATAATGGTGGAGAAATAGAAGTTAACTGGTTTTATGATGCAGATGAAGAAGACATTGAAGATGAATTAGAAGAAATCGAAGATTTTATGATTGAAACTAATTTAACAATTAACTTGGTTCCAAATTAATATTTATAATTATCTTGCACTAAATTTTGAAGAATGCATTATAGAAGAGATATAGATATTCTTGATTTTCACAGGTCATTAGACAAAAATACACCTTTGTCCTATAAAGGCCCCATTGATGATCGAATACTTCAGGCTATTGGAATTTATATTGAGGGATTATTAAAAGCTACTCCTAAAGCAGGAAGAAAAGTTTTTAAAATATTTATTGAATTAGCACAGAATATATCTTATTATTCTGCTGAAACAAGCATTCTTCCAGATAATAAAGAAATTGGAACTGGCATGGTTTTAATTAGCGAATCGACTGATTACTACACCTTTATAACTGGAAATCTAGTAAAAAATGATGATATATTGTCAATTATTGAAAAAAGTGAAATCATTAACTCATTGAATCATGAAGAATTAAGGCAATACAAAAGAGAACAACGAAAACTACCTCCTGGAAGAAAAGGGGGAGCCCATATTGGCTTAATTCAAGTGGCTCTTACTTCAGCAAATCCTTTGGATATTGAAGTAAACCCGGTAGATGATGAACATTCATTTTTTTCAATTGCAGTAAAAATAGATAAGTAACAGTAATAATAATGATGGAAAATCTCGAAATTGAAGGCTCTCATAAAAATTTCTTCATCCCTACAGTTAATTTTAATGCAAAAACTGGAATATGTGAAATTACAGGTGAATCATTTTTAGAAGACACTGTAGAGTTCTATAGGAATCTAACCGACTGGATAGAAGATTATATTGAACAAGTGGAAGGTCCCTTGGCCTTTATTATAAAACTTTCTTATTTTAACACAAGTACATCTCGTAGTATTTTAGATATTCTGAATTTATTAAAAGACTATGAAGATGAAGGTGGTGAAGTAGTTGTGAATTGGCATTATGATGAAATTGATATTGATATGGAAGAAGATATTGATGATTACATTATCGATACCGGACTTGATATCAATAAAGTACCATATTAAGAAGAATTAAAAAAAAATATCATAATTTATTGGAACCCTGATTTTGGGGTTCTTTTTTTGATGTATAATTAATCGGATTAGAAAATTAAATATTTTTTAATAAAAAAATTTCACCTTAAAACCTGATAACTATTTGAAAAAGTAACAAATACAACATTTTGTCGTTTTTTATGAATTATTAAAGCGAGTAAATATAATGCAAAGCCTCTCAAAGTTTCACTTAGTCCTGTTTTTTCTTTTCTTCAACTTATCCACCCATGTTTATGCCCAATTGAAATCTGATAGCCTAAAACTTGAATTGAGCAAAGCTGTGGAAGATAGTGTGAAAATTAAATTAATGCTAGACATATGTTGGGACTTAAAGTCTGTTGAAGGAAAAGAAGCCCTAAAATATGGTAATAAAGGCTTAAAGCTCGCAATACAAACAAAAAATTACACATTACAAAGCATTGCATTAAAAAACATTGGAGTTATAAACCTTTTTACTGGCGATTATGATAAGGCTGAAGAATATCATTTAAAAGCATTGAAAATTTTCAACTCCATTAATAATAGTGAAGGTATATCGGGTTGCCATAATAACCTGGGGATGATATATGCAATTAAAGGAGATTTCATTAGTGCTGTAAAACATTATGAAAAATCACTTGTTATTGATAAAAAAACAAACAATATAAATGGTATTGCAAATAGCTTAACGAATCTGGGCAATGTTTTTCAAAAACAAGGAAACTATAACCAGGCAATAGAATATTATATTGAAGTATTAAAAATAAGGGAGAAGTTAAATGATAAAACAGGTATTGCTGATGTTTACAATAATATTGGTGCACTTAATGAAAAACAGCATGAATATGATAAAGCACTTCAAAATTACCAAAAAGCACTAATTTTATATATTGAGTCTCAAAATAGGCGAAAATCATCAAATGTACTTCATAATATAGGTTTTGTTCTTAGCACTCAGGAGCATTATACCCAGGCTATCGAATATTATTTTCAGGCACTGGAAATTAGAAAAGAATATGGCGCAAAAAAAGGAATTGCATCTACAACATTAAATATTGGTGAACTATACCAAAAATTAAATAAATATAACGAAGCATACCGCTATTATAGTGAAAGCCTGAAACTGTACAATGAAATTGATAGTAAACCGGGAATATCTGATGCTTATACATCAATAGGTTCATACTATAAGGATATTCATAAATATAATAAAGCAATTGAATATTTTGAAAAAGCAATTCGGATTGCAAAGGAATTGGAGCTTCGGTTAAATATTCAGAGAATTTATAAAGAACTTAGCCTGGTTTATGCTTCCTGGTCAAAATACACTAAAGCATATGAATACAGGCTTCTTTATGAGCAAATGAAAGATAGTCTTTCAAATGAAAAAAACAGTAAAAGAATAATTGAACTTCAATTACAATTTGAATTTGAAAAGCATCAAAAAGAACTTGAATTGGAAGGTCAATTAGAAAAATTGAGGAAAATAAAAGAATTAAATAAACAAAAAATAATAAATTATTCATTGATCGGAGGATTAACTACAATAATTATTATTGCATTCTTTGTATACCGAGCCTACAAAATCAAGCAGAAGGACAATCTTCTTTTAATAGAACAAAAGAACCAAATCCATGAAAAAAATGAAGAATTACATTTGTATCAGGAAGAGCTGATCAGCCAAAAAGAGGATCTACAAGTACAAAAAGATATTGTAACAAACCACAGGGATAAAATTGCTCTTCAGAATCAAAAAATTACAGATAGTATACAATATGCATTGAGGATTCAAGAAGCTTTGCTACCTCCGGAGAAGTTCTTTACCGAAATATTTTCAGATCATTTCCTATTTAATCAACCAAAAGATATTGTTAGCGGTGATTTTTATTGGTTAAAATCATTTAATGATAAAATATTTATTGCTGTGGCAGACTCTACAGGTCATGGTGTACCGGGTGCATTCATGAGCCTGTTGGGAATTTCATCTTTAAATGAAATTGTGAACAATTCAAACAATGATAATGCCGCCGCGATATTAAACAAACTCAGGAATCATCTAAAAAACTCGTTAAACCAAAAAGGTAACAAAACAGAATCCAGGGATGGAATTGATATTGCTTTGTGTATTATTGATAAATCAACAAACAAAATTCAATTTGCCGGAGCATATAACCCATTAATAATCATAAAAGATGCTAAAAATGAAAATCATGACAACTTAATTGAGCTAAAAGGTGATAAAATGCCAATTGGCCTACATTTTAAGGAAAAGGATTCATTTACAAATCAAATAATAAAAATAGACAGCTCAGATAAATTTTATTTATTTACTGATGGTTACCTTGACCAATTTGGGGGACTTCATGGTAGAAAATTTCTTCTAAACAGGTTTAAAAAATTATTGCTTGAAATTCATAATTTACCTATGGCAGAACAAAAAATTGGGCTGTTAAAGGCTTATGAAGACTGGAAAGAAGACAAGGAGCAAATTGATGATATTTTAATTTTAGGTTTTACAATATAACAAAAGGCTTAGGGTGCCTACCCTTCATAGACAGCGTGCTAAGGATGGTATTGAAACTATATTTATATAATTTGGAAATTACTTTTAAATCAACTTTGATGGTACAAATATTGTTTATAATTAGTTTTCACAAATTTTAGTATTTATATTGCAAATATTAACATAACTTTGCGAGTCTACAAGCAAATTATCACATGTAACTGAGGTTAAAATAATGTTTATTAATTCAACAATAACTTGAAACTGATAATTAATCAGAATGTTTAAGAATATATACAGTTCAGCTTTATTATAAAAACGACTTGGTACAATCTCATAGCCAACCTCTTCTGGGGAACACGATATAATAATTAATAAAAAAATAAGATTTTGAGTAAAATAACACATAAAAAGAATTTATTCGTCAAACTAATATTGTTGTTTTTAATACTATTATTGAATAATTTATCAATATTTAGCCAATCCTTACAACAAATAAAAAAGAGTGGCAAAATCCGTGTGGCTTTTACTGAAAGCGGCCTTCGTAGTGTTAATTTCAAATTCGCCCTTGAATTTGCAAAATTTCTCAACGTTGAAATGGAAGTAGTAGAAGTTAAATGGGAGGAAACTTTTTCCAACGATGGGGTTATACCTAATAATTACCAAACCACACCAAAAATTAATTATATACCGGATGCACTTCGTAAGGCTGATTTTATTTGCGGTACAATTTATCAGTATGAATGGCGAAAAAAATTCTTTGATTATGCTGGAATTCTTGAACTTAGTGACCTCCTTATTGTATCAAGTGAAATCAAAAGCCTAAAATCTTATGAAGATTTAAAAGGACTAACCATTGCTTTTCTTGAGAACTCAAGTTATGAAACCCATATTGAAGCAATTAATAATAGAATTGGTGGAGGAATTAATTTTGTAAAAACAAAATCAGAAAAACAATCTATTGACTTGCTAAAAAGTGGCAAAGTAGATGGATATATAACTATTGCATATAATGCGTTAGAAACAATAAAAGAGAGTAAGGATTTTAAAATTGCATTTCCAGTTGCACCTATAAAAAAAGCAGGGTGGGCAGTTAGAAAGGGTAATACTGAACTAGAAGAAGAAATTAACAACTTTTTTGAGACCATAAAAGGTAATGGCAAATTAAATCAGTTATTTACAGCACATTATAACATTGACTACAATACTTATTACGAAATAATCAGTTCTTATTCACAAACACAAAATGTAACTACCCTTCAGCGTGACCTGGATGAGATTATTGAATCGGGAACGCTTATTGTTGCTCTACGTAACCGTTTAATGGTACATAGTAAAAACAAAAAACAATTTAACACATACCTTGCTGAAGAATTTGCAAATTATATAGGAGTTGACCTGGAAATAAAATTTACACCGTATTTCGCAAAATATTTTGAGAATGCCAACGGTGAAATTCTAAAAGACAGTTCATATACACCTGAATGGTTCAACTATTTTGATGTAGCTTGTGAAATAATCGTTCCACTTGAATGGAGACAGAAAAAAGTTGACCTGATACCTTTTATCCCTTATGCCCAGGTTGTTATTGGCAAAAAAAATTTAAAAATCCATTCCATCAATGATTTAAAAAGATATAGGGGTGTTACTTCCAAGGGATCTGCACAGGAAGATATTCTTATTAATAACAATATTAACAACTATTATTATTCTGAAGGAAATAACTTTTTACGTGATATTAGCTCAGGTAAAGCTGATTATGCTTTAGGTAGTGATGCTGTTTTCCGTATTAATGATTATTCAAATTTGGCAGCTAAATTCGTTATAGGCCAAGTTGGAAAGGATGGTTGGGCAATAAAAAAGAATCAACCTAAATTACGAAGGAAAATACTTGAGTTTATTGATTATGCAAATAAAGAAGGCCTTCTTGACAAGTATTTTAAGATTCAGACCGGTATGAAATTCAAATCAACTGAAAATTACCTGACTGTATTACAAGAAACTTATCAATCCGGGGTTTTCCCATTTGTTTTTTATGGCACGAAAGAAGGCTTGCCACAAGAGGATATACTTTCAATTTTTCAGGACAAAGATAATTACATGTGGTTCGGAACACATGCTGGAGCTGTTAAATACAATGGTAGAGATATGAAAGTCTTTGATAAAACCAAAGGGTTTAACTCTAATTCGGTTTTTGATATAGCTCAGGATGAAGAAGGTGCAATGTTTTTTACTACCCTGGATGGAATTTCAATTTTAGATGAAAATAAAATACGTAATATTTTTCCGGGATATTCTTTTAGGAAGATATATATTGATTTTAAAAATAACAAATGGTTTTTTGGTGACCATGGAATTGCCAAATATTCATTTGACAGAGAAGAACGAATACTTAGTAAGGAAAACCTGAACCTCCCAAGAAATGTATATTCACTCACAATGAGTGACCAGGGAATAACATATATTGCCTCTAAAGAAGGTTTTTTTAGTTTAAACAATGAATTTGAAGTTCATCAAATATCTGCTGATCCCAGCTACTATGTATTCATTGATGAGGATAACCAAATGTGGATATCAACCATAAACGGGGTTTATATTGTTGATTTAAATGACTATGATGAAAAAGGTTTTGGAAAGAAAATAAACGATCAGTTAAATTTACCTGATAACACCATTATTAAATCTATAACCCAGACAAAAAATGGATTTATTTGGTTTATATCTGATGCTAAAATATTCCAATTAATTACTCTTCAACAAAATCCAATAGTTTATGACGAGAATATTGGTCTGGAAAAACAAAGGATATTGTCATTTACCCAAGATAATGAAGAAAACTTATGGATTGGGTATTCTGGTGGAATTCAAAAACTTACAAATAAAAGCCTGAGACTTTTATATCCTGACAGGATCAACAGTCACATTAGTTCTATGGTTGATGACCGCAAAGGACGGATTTGGTTAGGTATGAACAAAAATGTTTATGTTTTAAAAGATAAACTTGAAAACTTTACCAATTCATTTAGTCCGGATGAAAAATCATTTGTGGTGAGTAAACTTTCAAATGGGAACATTATCATAGCAAGCAATATGGGTATTTACGAGGTGGATGCTCAGAGAATGAAAATCATTAAGAAAAATATTTTTGAAAACCCATTGCAACACCTGGAAAATATTTTTGTTTCTTCCCAAAATGAAATTTTTCTTTTAACAGGCGTCATTGGGAATATATATTATTTGAAAGATTTTAAATCAGAACCTATTACACTATCCAACAATTCGACCTCACTAGTTAATCAGCTTGTTGAGTATGATGATATGATTGTTGGTGGAAACAGAACAGGTTTAGTATACTTTAACGGAAAAGATTTTGACAGGCTATATAACATTGGGGATATTGTTTGGTCATTATATTCAGATGGTGAAATTTTATGGGTTGGAACAGAAAATGGCCTTGGAAAATATGAAGATGATGAATACGAAAGTATTAATGTTGAGTTACCAAATGATGTAATTAATGCTATAAGAAAATCAAATAACGATGATCATCTATGGTTAGGAACTAATCATGGTTTTGTATACTATAATATAATTAATAATAAAGTTGAAATTTCAATTGATTCAAAAGATGGTTTGCAGGGGAATGAAATAGCAGTTGACGGACTTTTTCTTGATGAAAGAGGTTTATTATGGATTGCCAGCTATCATGGGATATCTACATTTGATATAAAAAAGAACAGAGATGTAAAATATACCCCTGAAGGAAAAATAGAACGTATTACGTTAAATGGAAATGAAATAAGCATTAATTATTTACGTCAAGGACTTAATTCAAATGAAAACAATCTTATATTTGAATTAACAGGGCTTTCATTTAAAGATGAAAAATCTATTGAGTACGAATTCTTTATGAAAGGCCTGGAGAATGATTATACCGCATCACGTGGAAAAAATTATAAAGCCCAATATACAAACCTCCCCCCGGGAAAATATGTGTTTAACTACAGAACCAAAGGTAATGATGGTATATGGAGTTATTACAAACAAGTTGAATTTAGGATTAATAAACCAATCTGGGCAGAATGGTGGTTCATAATCTCTGTATTTCTTACATTAGTTTTATTAATTTATGGATTTGTTAGATGGCGCAATTTGGCACTTGTACGTCAAAACGAAGAGCTTGAAAGAATTGTTAAAGCCAGAACTGTTGAAATAGTAGAAAAAAATGAGGAATTGCTTCAAAAACAAGAAGAAATTCTGACCCAACGTGATGAAATTGAAAAACAGAAGGATAGAGCTGAATTACAAAGAGATGAGATTTCCCAACAAAAAAAGGAGATGACTGATAGTATTATGTATGCCAGCAGAATTCAAAAGGCAATCTTACCCTTGAAAGCTAATATTATTAAAACATTACCTCAACATTTTGTTTTAGACCTGCCTCGTGATATAGTAAGTGGTGATTATTACTGGTTCCAACAGCGTGGAAATAAATCAATAATTGTAGCAGCAGATTGCACAGGTCATGGTGTTCCCGGTGCGTTTCTGAGTATGCTGGGTTCTGCCTTTTTGGGTGAAATTGTTTCTAAACAAGAAGAACTACCTCCTGCTAATGAAATTTTAGATCAATTGCGATACCATGTAATTAATTCACTGCATCAAACAGGTGGAGAAAATGAAAGCAGAGATGGAATGGATATAGCCATTTGCATTATTGATTTCGATAAATCGAATATTGAATATGCAGGAGCTTTTAATTCTTTATATCATGTACGTAACGGTGAATTAACTGAATACAAGGCAGATAGAATGCCAATAGGCGTTTCTTTTAATCAGGACAAACCTTTTAAAAGACATTTTATAGATTTTCAGAAAAAGGATTCTTTTTATATTTTCTCTGATGGATTTATTGATCAATTTGGAGGTGCTGACGGAAAAAAATTTAAATCCCGTCAGTTTAAAAACCTAATCCTATCCATGCAAAATCGGCCAATGGAATTGCAGGAACTTCTATTACATGACAGATTATTAGAATGGCGAGGTGATATAGAGCAAATAGATGATGTTTTAGTAATTGGATTTAAGATATAAGGCAGTAGTGGGCAGGTTTCCAATGTCTCTGGTTTAAATACTCTGTGTAATGAATATTTGTTTCGTGTTAATTGACAGATAATTAGCCTTTCGAATTCGCTCAGGCTATAAAATTACTAATTACAAGTATACTAATTACTTGCCGGACACAAGCAATACGGATATTTAAAATACACCAGACAATCTAAACTAAAGCGTTACCAATTACCTATCACTCAACTTAAAACAACGAATATTTGATATCATAGTCACTATAAACCAGAAACGAAGTTAATAATGATAAATCATGGCAAAGAAAAAAACAAGCTATAAAGATGCAGTTCAGGAAATTGAACAAATTATGCAAAAACTTGAAAATGAGGAGTTAGATATTGATGAACTTTCTAAAAACGTAAAAAGGGCAAGTGAATTAATTACTATGTGCAAGGAAAAACTGCATAACACAGAAAAAGAGATAGAGCACATCCTTGGCGAAATGGAAGAGTAGAAGATAACACTACTTTCTCCAAAACTGTGCAAGTATATAAAATACCTCACTTCAAAGAACAAGGCAAAAGGTTTAATATCTTCTTTTAAAAACAGCTATGGAGAGCTGTGCTACTTTACCTTAAAATTTTGCGAACAAAAGCAACCGTAAAATAAGACATTAAAAACAAACCAATAAAACCTTCTATTCCCGATAACCATCTAATGATACCGGAAGGATAATAATCACCATAACCAATTGTAAGAAAGGTAATTGCACTATGATAAAATGCCTTTTGAATTAAACTCAAATCTCTGGGGTCACCCTCACTAAATAAAGAAGAAATAATCTGAGTGTCTTGAAACATCAATGGTAAGAGAATATATACCAAGCTAAAAAACAAAAATACCATAGTCATACTTAACAAAACCCTTATTGGATCAGTGGCATATAATCCTACTTTATCAAAAACAAGCAAACGAAAAAAGAAGCTGATTTTAGCCCAGATTCGTGGAATAAATTTCTTTATACGGGCTTCTTCAAGTTGATGTTTTGATTCTAAACGTTTGAATTCAACATATGCGCCATCTTCATAATCATATTGGCCAATAAGATTATAATTTTCTTTTAAAACCCTAAACTGTTCCGCTTTGTTTGTATAGCTGGTATTCTGATCCAAAATAAGGTTTTTTACATTATTTTGTTTCCAGTCAAGATAAATTCTTCCCAATAAGCGTATGCCGGAAAGATCCAGAGCTCTGATATCGGTTTTAAAATCAGGTGAGTCGATATCAATAATATCTTTAACAATAGTATTTGATAAGTTTAGTTTACCACATTCTTCAACCCTCAAATCGAAATAATTATTCATTTGAGATGACTCAAGAGAAAGAAGTCCAAAATTTGATTGTTTGAATGAAACTTTACCTCGCCCAAAATTTACATCATCAATTATTAATTCAGCATTTTTTAAATTTGCCATCTCAAAATTAAAGATTCCAAGCCCAAAAATAGTACGTCTAAAAGTAATTCTACCTTCTTGCAATTCACAGGCTTCAAAACTAACCTCACCATCACCAAAATGGGCCCGGTTAAAAGTTATTCTACCTACACCAAAATCTACAGCCCTAAAGTCAACATTTCCAATAGAAAAATTGGTGCGTTCAAAAATTACATCTCCTTCACCAAAATGGGCATAATGAAAATCAAGTTTTCCATCACCAAAACGAGCCAATTTGAAGGATAGTTTCCCGTTTCCAAACTCAGTTCCCGCAAAAGAAACATCTCCTTCACCAAAATTTGAGCTTATAAACGAAATATCTCCGGTGCCAAATTCACATCGCGTAAATTCAACTTTTTCATTACCAAATAAGGTATTTCTAAAATTTACATTACCATCACCAAATTCGACTTTTTCAAAGGTAACTTCACCTATTCCAAAATGTACTTTTGTAAAATCTATTCTTCCATTACCAAACCTTGCTACTTTAAATGAAACTTTTCCTTTACCAAATATTGAATTAGTAAAAGTTACGTCACCATCGTTAAACTCAGCATTTAAAAATAATACATCACCATCACCAAAGTTTATATTTTCAAACTTTTTATTTCCTCCCCGAAAAATAACATTCTTAAAAGATACATTTCCTAAGCCAAATTTAGAATTTGAAAATGATACGTTCAAAAAATTAAATAAGGAATTATCAAAAAAAACATTATGTTGAAAGTTCGAAAAATCAAATAATAGCAATTCAGATCCGGAAAAAATACAATTTTTTAAATTTAATTCTCCCTGAAAATCTGAATAGGTAAAATCAAGAGGTATTTTCTTTTCATGACAATCGATAAAAGAGTTTTCAGCAGAAAAATTTATTAAAACGATTGATTCATCTGGATTTTTTTTTCGGGAAGCCCTATAATCAGATAATGAAAACCCGACGAAATAACAGTTATCCAGGTTTATATCTTCACCTAGATCAATTTTATGATAAACATCTTCGATCTGAATATAACCTAGCAAAACTTTTTCTATTTCTTTTTCCTCACTATCTAAAAAAGTTATTTCAGCAGTTTTTGCAAAATTACCGTTATCTTTAACTATTGACTTATCTATAATTTTTACTAGGTACTTATTAAAATCGCGGGTCATGAAGAGATTAAAACTAAAAAGGTTTTACAAATTATTTAAAGAAGTATTTTTTCATTATAATTGAAAAGGTAGTCTCTTAAAATTAATTAATATACTTGGTTAAACAATCCAAGTTTACTAACTTTTTTCCTCAATAATCTTTATATCCATATTGAGCAATTCTTGGAACCTGACTGCCACTGTACCCATGTCTTTATCTTCATCTTTATAATACCACTTCACTTGTACTTTGGCCTGAGAACTATATTCCTTTATTTTTTTAAGTAACTTAAAAATTTGATGGGAAGAATGTGTATTTATATGTTCAAATTTAAATTCAAAAACGGTAATAGTGTTAGGGTTTTTAAAATAATCATCAATCCAGTTAAGCACCGGCAGATAAAATTCGTATGCATTTGATGGAATAGAACGCCCCTTGAATACAAATTTATTCTTCGCAGGTATTAGTTTTATTGAAGGTCGTTCAAATGATTCTTCACTAACAAATGCTTCTTGTTTTTCATGAAATTTATTAACCCTTGCCCTGATAGAATAAAAGTGGAATTCATCATCAACCTTATGAAAATTATAATCCAGTTTATTTTGACTCCTCAGTTTAAGGTCAATTATTCCCAGGCCGGAACCAGTTTTATCTTCACTTGGGCTTGGACTCAATAATAACTCATTATACCAGTCATTCAATTGTTTATCATTAAGTACATTTACTTTGTCAATATGTATTTTAAGTTTAGGAACTTTTTCAGATTTAATAAAATTACCAGTAGTCAAAATAAAATTTTCAGCATTTTCCGTAATAAAAAATATTCCGTAATGTCCGCCAATTTCATTTATAACATAATAAGCTGAATGTTTAACAAGGTTTTGCAACAGTTCAACCATTATATTAAAAGTTTTGGTTTTTAACAGAACCGTACCTTTCATTTGTTTTTCGATAATCCCTAAGAGGTTTACTAAGCTGTGCTGATTAAATAAACCACTATAATTCAGTGCAATACTTTCAATATTTAATATATTATGCAGTTCAATTATCTTCTCTAATGACTGATCACTTTCTGAGTCTTTTACATCTTCAAGTTTTTCTTCAAAAGGAATTTCTGTTAATAAATAAAAATAATAGTACTCATCGTTGATCCTCCTGAAATTATATGATAAATTTCCTTTTGATTTTCTGGCCATTTCAATAAGACCCAGGCCAGCACCACCTTTTTTGGACATAGCCCCATCATTCAGATGTTTTTTATAATAGATATTCAGTTCCTCTATACTTAAGCTCTGAACTTTATTAATTTGTGATTTTAAAACATCAATATTATCTCTGTTTATAAGATTTCCTGTAGTAATATAATAGCTGTATTTTTTTCGCTGCAAAACAAAAAAACCTGGTTTTACCGGTATATCATCCGTGGTGAGATCCTGATGCCTTGTAATATTTTGTAATCCTTCAACCATTACAAAATAAACTCTTTTCTTAATTTTTAGTTTTTGTTCAGATAAGCGCAAGCTTTCTTCGGCAAGTGACAGGATATTATCAGTTATGTCAGTATTAAATTGCCCCCGGTATATATACTCAAGATTATCCTGTTGAGTGTCTATAAACAATTTATAGGCTAATGATTCATTTCCTCTAATCTGTTTTTCCACTTTTCTTAATAATAAAATTTGTACTTAAGGAATCTAAAAATAATACATTATTTTTTATAAAAAAAATCCTAACCAATAAAGTCTCAATATAAACTTAATGGAATTGATTTTGACATCAAAAATTTTAATCTTATTTTTACTTGATAAATACCTATCCTAAATTATGAACAAAATTAAAAGTTTGTAAAAAAAACAAATTTTCACAAGGCAATTTCAATGAACAGCGAGTTTAAATACTATGATCGGGAACTAAGTTGGCTTTCTTTTAACTATAGGGTGCTGGAAGAAGCAATGGACGAGAGTATGCCTATATATGACCGGATTAAATTTTTAGCTATATACTATTCAAACCTTGACGAGTTTTACAGAGTTAGGGTAGCCTCATACAGAAGTTTACTTACACTGGCAAACAATCATCTTGAAAAACTGGATTATAAACCGAACCTTATACTTGAAAACATAAATGAGGAAGTTATTAAACAGCAAGACAAATTTGAACATATATTTTATAAAGAAATTTTACCGGAACTTTCAAAAAGCGGTATTATCCTTGTTCAGGATGACCCCTTAAACAAAGAACAAAATGATTTTATTAAAAATTATTTCTTACAAGAGGTTTTACCGGATGTATTGCCTGTACTATTAACTAAAGGTGATGTGCTTTCGTTTCTTCAGGATAATGTTATTTACCTGGCAGTTAAACTTTATAAGAAGAAAAGTAAAAAGAAAGATAATAGCTCTAATGAGAAGCCAAAGGTTCATAAATTGCCACAATATGCTATTATTAAGGTTCCTACGCACAAACTACCTCGCTTTATTACATTACCTAAGGCAAATGATAAGAATTTTATAATCTTTCTTGAAGATATTATTCGCTATCAGCTTAAAACCTTATTTCCGGGTTATATTGTTGATTCAAGCTACTGCATTAAAATATCCAGGGATGCAGAGCTACCAATAGAAGATGAATTTAAAGGAAATTTAGTTGAAAAAATTAGAAAAGGTTTATCAAAAAGAAAAACAGGAATGCCTGCCAGGTTTTTATATGACAAGACAATTCCTAATGATTTTCTTGACCTACTGAAAATTGCATTTAATCTCTCGAAAAAAGATTTAATTCCAAGTTTTAAATATCAGAATATTAATGATCTGTGGGACTTTCCTAACCCGGCTGGTTCTGAACTTGAAACTCCAATGACACCAAAGTTACATCACCGTGAATTAGATAAAGCGCCTTCAATTTTAAAGGCAACCAGAGAAAAAGAATACATGCTTCATTTTCCATATCATTCATACGATTATGTAATCAGATTTTTTAATGAAGCTGCCATTGACCCAAAAGTTGAAGAAATAAAAACCACTCAATATCGTTTGGCAACAAATTCTGCAATAGTTAGTTCACTAATCAGTGCTGCCCTAAATGGAAAAAAAGTGACTGTTTTTGTTGAATTTAAAGCACGCTTTGATGAAGAAGCAAACCTGAATTTTGCTGACCGGATGAAGGAAGCAGGGATTAATGTAATCCCAAGTTTACCTGGATTAAAAGTACATGCAAAAGCAGCACTGGTGTTGCACAGGCCATCAGTTAAAGATAAAAAAAGAAAAGGTATTGCGTTTTTAGGTACGGGAAACTTTAATGAAAAAACAGCTATGATTTATGCTGACCATGGCTATTTTACGGCAAACGACGAACTGATTGAAGAGGTTGAAAGCCTGTTTAATTATCTTGAAGACCCAATAACAAAAGTTAATTTTCATCACTTTCTTGTTCCCAAATACAATTTAAGATCAGAGTTTAAAAGCAAATTTGAACGCGAAATAAATAATGTTAAAGAAGGTAAAAAAGGTTATATTTTGTTTAAAATGAATAGCCTTGAAGATAAAAAAATGATTGACAGACTATATGAGGCAAGTATGGCAGGTGTTAAAATTGACCTTATAGTACGTGGTATTTGTTGTTTGGTACCTAACATGCCTTTTAGTAAGAATATCAGAGTTATTAGAATTGTTGATAAATACCTTGAGCATGCCAGAATTTTTGTGTTTAATAATAATGGAAAAAATGAAATGTTTATTTCCTCGGCTGACCTGATGAAAAGAAATCTAAACAGACGTGTTGAACTTATGGTTCCTGTTTATAATGAGAATATCAAAAAAGAACTCCTTGATATTCTACAAATTCAGTTAAATGATAATGCCAAAGCAAGAATACTTGGTAAGAATTTAGATGAATGGAATTTCTCTGAACAGAAAGGGAAAAAAATCCGGGCTCAAATAGATATTTACAAATACCTGAATAAATAGTTAAATACTAAGATGAAAGTATAACCGTTCATAAACTATTGATTAATAAACTAAGGCTTAACAACAATATAAAAATAAATGAAAATATTCAGTTTTTTTTTATCAATTTTCTTTCTGGCAGCTGCCATAGTTACAAAATCTCAAATTAGTTCTTTTAATTTTGATGATGATCAGCATGTTTATTGGTTCTATATTAAAGCTGAAATAAAAAACGACAAAGAACTTAAAAAGCCTGTTTACATAATCAGAAGATTTGGAAAAGATGTAAAATCTGGAACCTTTAAAAAATACAAAGAGGAAGTTTGGCGTTATATAAAAGCGGGGAATCAACTTACAATTGGTCCATTTATAGAGCTAATTGATGCAAAAAGGGCAAATGAAACGTATAACTTAGCAAGAAAAACAAATGAAGAGATGGAGAAGGATATTGAAAATACTATAGACACAACAAACAATACATATTATTGGTATGCATTACAATTTTCAAAATCGGACCGAACAGACCGCTTTATCCCTAAAAGACAGCCGGCAAGAGTAACTGAAGGTTCACTCAAGGATTTTAAATATTTTCTGTGGTCTTCCTTGGTTTTTGAACAACTGGCAATTGGACCATTTACAAATCAAATTGAAGCCGAAGAATCAAAAAGAATATACAGGCTTGAAGATTATAAATTTCATAAACAATATAAGAGAATATTTAATCAATAAATAGCCTGGAATAATATTTGATTACAGTTTTTATTAATGAAAAAATTAATTTTAAAATATTTTGCAATGAAAAAACTAATTAGTAGTGTACTTATATCTCTTTTTTTTCTAAATGTAACGGACATAAATGCCCAAATTAATGTTACAAAATTTGATAAAAATCAGCATGTTTTTTGGTTTCATATTAAAGCTGAAATAAAAAACGACAGAGAGTTAAGAAGACCTGTTTACAAGGTTAGAAGAGCAAGTAAAGATATAAAATACGGTACAATCCGCAAGTTTGAAAAAGAAGTTTGGAGAAATGTAAATAATGGCAATGAGCTAACTATTGGACCATTTTTAGAACTAATAGATGCAAAAAAAGCTAATGCAATGTATGATATAGGTCGAAAAACTAATGAACAAATGGAAAAAGAAATTGCAGCAACGGTTGATACTACTGATAATTCTTATTATTGGTATGTCTTACAATTTACCATGTCAAACAGGACACGTAAGTATCTGATTAAAAGACAGTCTGCTCGTGTTGTGGAAGGTTCATTAGAAGATTTCAGATATTTTATGTGGTCGGTTTTGCCAAATCAACAGCTTGCTATAGGACCATTTACTGCCCAAACCGAGGCAGAAGAGTCAAAACGTTTATATCGCCTAGAAGACAGCTATGATTAAAAAAATATTAAAAAATAATTTTTTAATCATTATTTTTGTATATTTGCTAATAAGAGCTTATAAATGAACCTATAAATACTAACAAAATGGAAATCATTAAAAAGAAAAAAGTTAAAAAACTTCAATTTAATAATGTCATCCTGGTTCCAACAGACTTTTCAGAAGTCTGTGAGAATGCGGTAAGTCATACATTACAGGTTGCCAAAAATATTAATTTTAAGGTTACCCTACTACATATTGTAAACAAAGATACGCAAGAATATCTTGCTGATAACAAATTGACCGTTGACTCAATCGAACAAAGACTAAAAGAGCAGGTTGAAAATTATGCCAAAGAATTTGGTGTTGAAGTTAATTATTTAATTAAAGAAGGTAAACTTTTTAAGCAAGTCCAAAAAGCAGTTAGTGAAATAGGTGCAAATATGGTAGTTCTTGGCACACATGGGAAAGTTGGTTTTCAGAAGATTACGGGTAGTTATGCACTTAAAGTTATATCAAGAACCAATGTACCTACTATCGTGGTTCAAAAGAAAGGACTTAAGAGGCCATACGAGAATATCGTTTTTCCTGTAACCACTGATACTCAAGACCGACAAAAAGTAAATTGGGCAATTTATATTGCCAAAACATTTAATGCTACAGTACATTTATTCCCAAAAAGGGAAAGCGAATCTTTCCACAAAAAGAAAATTATGTCTGTTGTGTTTCAGATTAAAAAAATATTTGACAAACATAATGTTAAATATGTTGATAAGGTATCGGATGAAGGTGCAGGTAATTTTGCAAAACAAGTTGTTGATTATGCAGTAGTTAATAGCGCAGACCTTATAATGACAATGGTTAGTACAGAACGCTTTTTCCATTTCTTTGATTCACAGGATGAACAAATTATTTTTAATACATCTCAAATACCGGTAATATGCATTAATCCGGTTGCAGTTAAAAAATCATCCTGGCACTAAAATAATGTATAATGAATAATGATTAATGAATAATAAATAATGATTATTCAGAAAATATAAAAAAACCCGATAGAGTTTCTATCGGGTTTTTTGTTTTAGAATTAAAAAAAAAAATTATTAGCCCTTGGGCTCGCTCAAGCTAAAAAAATAATCATTGGTCATTTTCAAATCTTCAAATTTTCTTATTACTCCTTCTTACTCTTCTCAATTTCTTCAATTATATTAATAGCCTGATCAGGGTTAATCCTTTTGGCAATAATCTTTTTGTCTTTGTCCAACAAATACAAAACAGGTGAGCTTGAAATATCAAATTTATCCCTAAACCGGGTATAACCAAAAGGTTCCCAAACATTTATAAATGGAAACATTTCATTTTCTAAAACAAAATCAAACCATTTCTTAATATGATCAGTGTACTTATCCCACTCATTTATATTTCGATGTAAATAAACAGAAAAAACAGTAACACTTTTATCTTTTAAGTTTTTTTCATTATAGGCCTTTACTAATTTGGGTGTCATTGTTTTACAATGGCTGCAATCCGGTTCCCAAAACCACATAATGGTATATTTTGTATCTATTTGATGTAAAGAACTAAAACCTTCAAAACCGGGTAAAAGCTCCT
Source organism: Bacteroidota bacterium (assembly GCA_039714415.1). GTDB lineage: Bacteria > Bacteroidota > Bacteroidia > Bacteroidales > NBLH01 > NBLH01. Next base: position 5,938 of record JBDLJL010000045.1, on the reverse strand, counting down.
CATCAAGTATGGTTGCCAAATTATTAATTTTTACTTGCGACAATGCAGTTGAATCATTATATTTCGGATAATTAATCTTAAATTCCTTAACTTGTTGCTCTAATAATACTTTATTTTTTAAATATACACTACCTTTTTTGTTTAATTCTTCAAGCTGATCTCTCAATGCTTCAACAGCAGCAGGATCATTGGGCAACAAGTTCATTTTAATTTCAGGGGCAATATTACCAATTAAGCCAGGCTTTTTTCGTTCAATTTTTCTTTTTAATTCCTCAATAAATTCCTTGTCACCCCATTCAGCATCAGGGATATAATATTTTTCTGCAATATGTACATAAACATTTTCATATCCCATGATTTCACTTTTGGCAAATTTATTAAAAAGATGAACTAACATATAACGAAACAACTCCCTATCATCCTTGCTACCCTCTATGAGCATATCAACCTGTGTTATTATTGAATCAGGAGCTTTTGGAATAATTTTATCCAAATAATAATCCAGTTTATTCTCATATATAGGGCTACGTAATAAACGGGCATCCTTAAAATCGAAATAATTGAAATACTGCCCCCTATAGTAATAATATCTTGCCTCCTGCCCTTTTACCGTTTTAGGGATTTTTACTTCTAATGTTGCTTTTATGAATTTTGAAAAAAAGTAATCTGGATTTTTTGTGATTATTCCATCAATTTTTGTCTGAAAACTAACATTTATTTGTTTTAGTTTTTTATCAATCTCTTTTTGTGCATCACCTTTAACGGTTTTTCTTTCTTCAGAGAGTTTTTGAGCTATAGCACGTTGTTCAGCAAAATAAGTTTGGTACTCAACAAATATTTGATTTTCTTCACTACCATCAACCTTCAAGTTCTTTTGCAAATCAACGGTATCATTCATTATAGTAAATTGCTGATCCTTACCTACAATTATATCGAAAGTTTTCTTTGAGGGTAAAAAGATAAAATACATCCCCTCCCTTAACTTCTCTTTGCCTTTAAAATACCCTTCACCTTTATTATTCAAGACCAAGGTATCATCAGGTATCAGCATTGTTGCAAAATGATGGCCCAAAATCAGTTCCTGATTTTTTAATTGGGACATTTTTACTTTTATATTATATCCCTGGGCAATCGAATTTGTAGTGTACAATAATAATATCAGTACAGTACTGAAAAATATCTTTTTATTCATAGTTATTAATATTTATATATTTTATCCAATTTCATAAACGCAGCAAATATAGTAAAAGTGTAAATTAAATTAAGAAAATTGATTTATGAATTTATAAAATTTCAGATTTTTGTTTTAATGATTGATTGTTTATGATTTTGTATGGTTATATGGTTAAATTGTTATGTCCTTATTATATTAGTTTAATATTGTATGTATTTTTTATAATATTGCAAAAAACAAAGGTAAATCCAATATGGCAAAAAAATTCGTTACAAGCACTTTCTTAATCTTATTCCTTTTGTTTGGAAATATTTCTTTATCGCAAGAGATTATTGAACCATCCGATGTAAAATGGTATTCGATTGAAGAAGCAGATAGTTTATTGAAAATACAGGCAAAACCTCTTTTTATAGATGTATATACTGAATGGTGCGGTTGGTGCAAACACATGATGAAAACCACCTTTGCACATAAAGGAATTGCTAATTTCATGAATATGAACTTTATCAATGTCCGTTTCGATGCTGAAACATTGGATACGATTACTTTTCTGAATAAAACATACACTAACCCCGGTGTAGGAAGAAAACCCAAACATGATTTGGCAAAATTTTTAATGAATGGAAGGTTTTCTTTTCCAACAATTGTTTATATGGGGCGCGATAAAAAGTTTTACCCTATACCGGGTTATAAAAGCGTTCCTGAAATAGAAGCTTTTTTAGTTTATTTTGCTGAAAATTTATACACATCGGTAAGCTTAAATGATTTTGACAGGTACTTTAAATGTGCCTATAAAAAGAGTTTTGAAAAAAAAGTAATGAATACCATACCTGATTCATTACGCCCTGATACTACAGGTAATATTAAGTGGTATAGTTTGGCTGAAGCTGAAAAATTAAGTAAAGAAACCGGAAAACTTATATTTATAAATGCTTATACAAACTGGTGTCAGTCGTGCCGTGTTGCTGACTCAACCAACTACCGTATTAATGTAATTGCTGAAATAATCAATAAAAACTTTATCCCTGTAAAATTTGATGCTGCATCAACAGAAAACCTGAACTTTTTTGGAAAAACATTTAAAGCCGGACCAAAGGGTGCTCCGCATGAACTTACACGTGCCTATTTAAAACAAAGTTTTCAGATGCCGACATTACTTTTCATTAACAACAAAGGGCAACAAATAACCGAATTACATGGTTTTATCCCGCCTGCTGCATTAGAAAGCATCCTTAGCTATTTTGCAGAAAAAGCCTATGCTAATAAAAAATATGAAGATTATAGGAAATCATTTATAAATAAAGTGAAATACTGAATAGTGCCTTAATGTCAGTACCTTTTGCATTTTTGTATATCTAACTATTTTAAGAGGAACAGTTCTCAGTTCTCAGTTAACTTTCTTTGCAGAACTAATGTATATTGTAGACTGGCTACTGCTAGCTTCTAGCTATCGGATAGTCACAGATTGACTATAATCTTGTCCCAAACAAAAAATAACCCGCCCAGTATTTGCTATTGATATTTGTAATACTGACACCTTTTTTTGATGAAACATGTATAAACTGATCCTTTCCAAGATAAATACCACTATGGGTAACTAATTTAGAGGTATTATAAGTAGAATGAAAAAAGACTAAATCGCCCCTTTTTAATTGGTTTACAGAAAGCATAATAGTGCCATAGCGGGCTTGTTCGTTACCATTATGGGGTAAGGATATATGGTTTTGCTGATGGGCTATCATAACCAGACCGGAACAATCAATCCCTTTTTGTGTTAATCCACCCATCCGATGAGGAGTTCCTAAAAATGCCCTGGCAGATTTGATAATTGCTTCCACATCATATTTTTTAAAACTAACGGCCTTTTGATATCCACTCTTTTTAAAAATAAGTATTTTCTCTTTTAACTTTGGGTCAGTTGTGCGCTTTAAAAGAATATCTATAGGATCAGTTTTCTTAATAAAAACCATAGATAAAAAAATTCCTGCAGCAATTAAAACAATGACTAATTTATTTTTGACTTGCATTTATCGTTTTTTAATAAACTTCCCCCTTAGCAGCAAGCAAGGTATTTTTAAGCAATGATACAATTGTCATAGGCCCTACCCCACCAGGAACCGGGGTAATATAGCTGCATTTTTCAGCTACTTCATCAAATTTCACATCGCCTTTTAATTTCCAGCCGGATTTTGTTTTATCAGATTTTACCCGTGTGGTACCAACATCTATCACCACAGCACCTTCTTTAACCATATCAGCAGTAAGGAACTCAGGTACACCTAATGCTGCAATAATAATATCTGCCTGAAGGCACATTTCCTTTAAATTTGCTGTTCTGCTATGACAAACGGTTACAGTAGCATTGCCAACATCAGCTTTTTGAGATAAAAGGATACTTACCGGTCTGCCAACAATATTACTCCTGCCCAAAACCACGCAATGTTTACCTGAAATGTTAATATTATAACGTTGTAAAAGTTGAAGTATTCCTGCCGGGGTGGCAGAAACAAATGATGGTAAACCGATTGACATCCTGCCTACATTAACAGGGTGAAAACCATCAACATCTTTATTAGGGTTAATCGCTTCAACTATTTTTTCTTCAGAAATATGCTTTGGTAATGGTAATTGAACAATAAAACCATCAATTTTATCATCATTATTTAATTCGTCAACTTTTGCCAGTAATTCTTCCTCAGTAACATCATCTTCATACCTTATTAATGAAGATTCAAAACCAACTTGCTCACAAGCTTTTACCTTATGCGCCACATAGGTCTCACTACCACCATCATGACCTACCAAAACAGCTGCAAGATGAGGAATCTTTCCATCGGCTTGTTTAATTTTTTCAACTTCCTGTGCTATTTCTTCTTTTATCTCAGCTGAAATCTTTTTCCCGTCTATTAATTCCATGATAATTAGTTTATTAGTAACTGGTAATTAGATATTAGTCATTACGCTTTGCGGTCATTGGTTATTTGTTTATCTGTTTATCTGGTTATTTGGTCATTGTATCATTAAAGCATTGTATCATTTAGTTATTCTTGCATTATTCAAATAATCAAATCACCAAATCACCAAATAAGCATTCAACTATCAATTTGCCTGCTGACAACCAACCAATTCGTAAAAACGCTACAAGGTCTTTCAGACGCTTGCAGGATTTTACTGACTTTAATAATTAAATTAAAATGGTTTTTTACCACCACCCATGTTCATTCCAGCCATCATTCTCGACAAATTTTTACCACCGGACATCATTTTCATCATCTTACGGGTTTCGTCAAACTGTTTAATCAAACGATTAATCTCCTGTATACTATTTCCACTTCCTGCTGCTATTCTTTTTCTTCTGCTACCATTTATAACGGAAGGTTTTTCCCTTTCCAAAGGTGTCATTGACTGGATAATTGCCTCAATTCCTTTAAATGCATCATCATCAATATCCATATTCTTAATTGCTTTACCTACACCGGGAATCATTCCGGCAAGGTCTTTTAAGTTACCCATTTTCTTAATTTGTTGAATCTGGGATAGAAAATCATTAAAAGTAAATTGATTTTTAGCAATTTTCTTTTGAAGTTTACGGGCTTCTTCCTCGTCAAATTGTTCCTGGGCTTTTTCAACAAGTGAAACAATATCACCCATACCTAATATTCTGTCTGCCATCCTTTCGGGATGAAAAACATCAAGGGCTTCCATCTTTTCACCAGTACCTACAAACTTAATCGGCTTATTTACCACAGTTCGAATAGATAAAGCAGCACCACCACGAGTGTCACCATCTAACTTAGTTAATACAACTCCGTTAAAATCAAGCCTGTCGTTAAACTCTTTTGCAGTATTTACAGCATCCTGACCGGTCATTGAATCAACAACAAATAAGGTTTCATGAGGTGAAACAGCTTTTTTAACCTGCTCAATCTCTTTCATCATTTCCTCATCAATAGCCAAACGACCAGCCGTATCGACAATAACCGTATTATATCCTTGTAATTTAGCATGTTTTATTGCGGCCTTAGCAATGCTAACGGGTTTCTTGTTATCCTCTTCGGTATAAACAGGTACATCAATTTGTTCGCCCAAAACTTTTAACTGCTCAATCGCAGCCGGACGATATACGTCACCTGCTACCAACAATGGTGATTTACCATGTTTGGTTTTTAACAAATTAGCAAGTTTTCCTGAAAATGTAGTTTTACCAGAACCCTGAAGACCGGCTATCAATATAACTGCAGGATTTCCCTTTGTATTAATTTCTGCTGCTTCACCGCCCATTAACGTGGCTAATTCGTCATGTACTATCTTCACCATTAACTCATTAGGTTTAATGGCATTTAATACATCTGCTCCCATTGCCTTTTCCTTCACCTTATTGGTAAAGTCCTTAGCAATTTTAAAGTTAACATCAGCGTCCAATAAAGCACGCCGTACATCTTTAAGGGTTTCAGCAACATTAATCTCTGTAATTCTTCCCTGGCCTTTAAGTAGTTTAAAAGACCTTTCTAACCTATCCGATAAATTATCAAACATATTGTTTATGTGTTAATCCTTCACTTATTTTTAAGAAATGCAAAATTAATAAAAATCACTGAAACTGAAAGTTTAAACATAAGATGTTAATAACCAAAAGGGCAATCTTTTCCTTTGCATGATGAAAATTAATACTTTTATGCTTTAAATTATTTGAAAAATTGACTTAATGACTATTGAACAATATATTGAAAAAGTTATCAACCAGCAGAAAATGGTTAAAAGACC
>JBDLJL010000044.1:0-34357 GCA_039714415.1 Bacteroidota bacterium | reverse complement strand
TTACTTTCACATTCCAGCAATATTGAAAATTATCAGTAAAACTTTGTGGTGTATTTGAGGTAGTTGAGGTAATTTCTGTCCATGACATACCATTATCAACTGATTTGAAAAGTCCATTCCCCTTGTACGAAGAACCAACATCACCGGCAGTTCCGCGTAATTCTCCGGTAGTATAATACCAAATATTTCCTTTTCCACTTCTGGGGTCTTGTGCAATTGCAGTTACACTATGCAAATCAGAAGATCCGGTAGCTTTTGTCCATGAACTGCCACCATCTGTTGACCTCCACATACCACCTGATGCACCACCGGCAAGAATAATATTCTCATTATTCACATCTATTGCCAAAGCCCTTGTTCTACCCCCAACATTAAAAGGCCCCCTATGTACCCAGTTTGTAGCTTTAGCCCCTTTTAATTTCCCATTTAGTTTTTGGTTATCAATAAATTTAAGTTCTTTTTCCCTTATGTTATCAGGTATCCGGCCTGTAAAAGGGTCAATCAGCCTATTATTTTCATAGATAACCCTATTTATGGGGTCGTCCTTTATTTCTTTTCTTTTTTCTTGGGAAAAGACTACCATGTTAAAAATAAATACCAAGGATAATAAGAATAGTTCCTTTTTCATATTTTGCAATAAAATTTAGACTTACAAAACTTCGTAATAATATACTAAAAATTTAATTGAACCACCAAGTTTTTCAATAGCTTCTATTTTAGCTTTAAACTTATCTCCTATTAATAACCCTGGCAAATCATATTTTAAATTGGGTAATACTTTTTTTGAAGGCTTCAATGAATGGGCAAAATACACCTTAATTTCTGTACCCTTGCTAAATATTACAGGAAAAGAACTACCATAACCGACAATTTCATTAATTTTTACTATTGCCTTACACGGAAATCTGTGACACAACCTTCGTAATTTATTCTTTTTGACAGGTTGAATTTCAATAATTTCAGCCTTAACAATGCAATTATTCGGCTCAATAGTTTGGTTAGCTTGCTTATTGACACTGCCAATTGTATCTTTCTGTGCAGAAATTATAAAGGAATAAAGGAAAACTAAAAGAAATAAGAGAATTGACCTTACAATTTTTTTAATGCATTTCATTTTTTGTATACCCCCATTAAGTCAATTCCCCAAAATACACAATTTATTTTAATAATCAAAAATCAAGATTAAACTGCTGTTTTAGTTTATTTAAGTTTTCATTTTTTTCATTAAGATATTTATATTTATCAGTATCCGTATAAAGGGCCTTTTTTGTATTTTCCTCTTTAATTATAACGATTAATTTTATTTTTCCATTTTTCAGTACTTTTTGCAAATTAGTCACAATCCCGTTTTCTTCTTTGTCAATTGCCTGTTTTTGCATTTCATTCCTTACACTGAATGTAATTTCATATTTCTCGCCCAAATCAGGTTTTGATGATTTTAACATACTGTTTAACCTTGGTTTGTCAACTTTAATATTTTGTGCATATAAATTCCATGCCTCAACCAGCTCTTCTTGGCTAAAAGCACTCTCCAAAACATCCTTTGGATCTTCTTTTTCTTCCTCTTTATGTTCAATTTCCTGTTTCTGCTGTTTCGCTTCTTTATTTGAGGTTTTATACTCCCCTTTTAAGGCGCCTTTAATAGAAACAGAACCCGGTGTTTTTTTTACTTCCTCTTTTTTAGGGTTTTCAGTTTTGTTTGGTTCTTTTTTTTCAACAGCTGTTTTTTCTATCTCTTTTTTAGGCGATTGTTCAATGGGTTTGTTGGTGAGATGGCATAAATTAAATAATGCCAATTCAACCTGTAATCTTTTATCGAGACTTACCTTATATGATATATCACATTTGTTACTAATATTCAGCGCCTGTAATAAAAACATAAGGTCGGTATTTTGAGCCTGCTTTAGGTATTTCTCCCTAATTGACATTCCTACTTCCAATAATTCAACCGTTTGGGAATCTTTACTAACTAACAAGTCCCTAAAGTGTTTTGATAAGCCGGTAATAAAATGATGACCATCAAAACCATTTTCCAGAATTTCATTAAAAATTAACAAGGCAGTTGTATATTTATTTTGAACAAATGCATCAATTAATCTGAAATAATAATCATAATCCAGTACATTCAGGTTTTCAATAACATTTTGATAAGTAATATTATTCCCTGAAAAGCTAACAATTTGGTCAAAATATGATAATGCATCACGCATGGCACCATCTGCTTTTTGAGCGATAATATTCAAAGCATCATGTTCAGCAGCAATATTTTCACTTTTGGCAACATATTCAAGATGTTCTGTAATATCTTCTACTTTTATCCTGTTAAAATCAAATATCTGACACCTCGATAAAATGGTTGGAAGAATTTTGTGCTTTTCAGTAGTTGCCAGTATAAATATGGCATGCTTAGGTGGTTCTTCCAAGGTTTTTAAAAAAGCATTAAAAGCCTGGGACGATAACATATGTACCTCGTCAATAATATATACACTTTTTTCACCTAGCTGAGGTGGAACTCTTACCTGATCAATAAGGGTGCGGATATCTTCTACTGAATTGTTTGATGCCGCATCCAATTCATGAATATTATATGACCTGTTTTCATTAAAGGATTTACAAGATTCACATTCGTTACAAGGTTCAATATTTTCCTGCAAATTTTGACAATTAATGGTCTTTGCATAAATCCTGGCACAGGTAGTTTTACCAACTCCCCTGGGGCCACAAAAAAGGTAAGCATGTGCCAGGTGACTATTCTTAATCGCATTTTTTAAAGTAGTAGTTAATGACTTTTGCCCTACTACTGAATTAAAAGTTGCCGGACGATATTTTCTTGCTGATACAATAAAGTTTTCCATTAAAAGACTATGTTTTTCCCAATTAATTAATAATCTTACCAGAAAATGAAACTTTTATTCCGTTTCCTAAAGTTACGGGTAAAGGTGTCAAGTTTCAGGTATAATTAATAAATTTAATATTAACAAACCAACAAAAATACAAGGAATAAAACAATTATTAAAATGATAAACGACAATCTTTATTACATAAAAATGATAAATATTTGATATCCTGAATGTAATATTATTTTACAATTGATATTTAGTTATCAAAATTTATTAACTCCCCCTTTTATCAAACGTATAATGATGAATGGCAATTGACTATTGGTAGATTCCTGCAACAGAAGAATTAAACAATTTCACAACTTAAATAATACCCTCTATATTTATTTGTTTAGTGATAAATTATTTATACTTTTGCAGCCTTAAATTTTATTAATTAAAAAGTAAAAATATGAATCGTTACGAGACCGTTTTCATTGTTACTCCCGTTTTGTCTGATGCACAGATGAAGGAAGCGGTAGAAAAGTTCAGAAATTTTCTGAAAGATTCAGGGGCTAATATGGTCCATGAAGAAGATTGGGGGCTAAGGAAACTTGCCTATCCAATTCAACATAAATCTACCGGTTTTTACCACATGTTTGAATATGAAGCAGCAGGTGATGTAATAAACAAATTAGAAATCCAAATCAGAAGAGATGAGCGTGTAATTCGCTTCCTTACTATGAAAATGGATAAATATGCTATTGAATATAGCGAGAAAAAACGTAAATTAAAAAAAGAAGAAAAAAAGGAGGACAAATAAATGGCGCAAAATCAATCAGAGATCAGATATTTAACACCTCCTTCAGTTGAGGTAAAAAGGAAAAAATATTGCCGTTTCAAAAAAAGTAAAATCAAATATGTTGATTACAAAGATCCGGTATTCCTTAAGAAATTTTTAAATGAGCAGGGAAAAATTCTTCCAAGAAGAATTACTGGAACTTCTTTAAAGTTTCAGCGTAAAGTTGCCCAATCAATTAAAAGAGCAAGACATTTAGCTCTTTTACCTTATGTTACTGATTTAATGAAATAATCTGAAAAATTATTACAATGGAAATTATTTTAAAACAATATATTGCAAATTTAGGTCATAAGGATGATATTGTTGAGGTGAAAAATGGTTACGGAAGAAACTATTTAATCCCTCAGGGTTTTGCGATTTTAGCAACAAAGTCTGCAAAAAAAATTCATGCTGAGAACCTGAAGCAGAGAGCTCATAAAGAAGAAAAAATTAAGAATGAAGCTATGACTGTAGCGGAAACTATAAAATCTGTTGAAATAAAAATTGGTGCAAAAACCAGTTCAACAGGTAAGATTTTTGGTTCGGTTAACACTATTCAAATTGCTGACATCCTTAAAAATAAAGGAATTGAAGTTGACAGGAAGAAAATCTTAATTAAAGATTCTGTAAAAGAAGTAGGAAAATATACAGCAGTTATAAAACTACACAGGGAAGTGGATGTGGAATTACCATTTGAAGTATTTTCTGAATAAAAGTTTTATTCTCTATAATTTAAATAAGGCGAGCTTAACAGTTCGCCTTTTTTTATTCCAAAATGAACAAATGTTGATAAATTAATATGTACGGTATCGTATAATTTTATTATGTTTACAGCTTCATTAATTTATATAGAGTTAGAATATGAAGTTAGAGTTACATTGGCAAATATTGATAGGGCTAATTTTAGGGATTATGTTTGGAATAATTTTTCCAACCAATTTTAAAATAACAGATGAAAGTATTATTAATTTAAAAGAATCTGAAATTCCTGCCGAAGTTATTGACCAAATTGTTGCCCATAAAGATTTGGTCCCAAAAACACAGTCCGAATTTGTTAAGGATCTTAAAAAAGATATTGATTCAGAAATATATGATACCTACGGTAATGTAATTTTAAAGCAGTCAAAATATAACCCTTACTTATACTATGTTGGTTGGATGGGAGAGTTATTCATGCGGGCATTAAAAATGATAATTGTTCCATTAATCTTAACATCAATTATTTCAGGTGTTGCAAATATAGGTAATGCTGAAAATTTGGGTAGGCTAGGTGGAAAGACAATGCTTTACTATTTAACTACCAGCACATTAGCAATATTGATAGGATTGTTCTTTGTCAATCTAATTAAGCCAGGTGTAGGTATTGATATTGGTTTAAGTGTTGCAACAGATAATTTAAGCATAAAAAAAGCACCATTCAGTGATACACTGATGAACATTGTACCAACGAATATTTTTGAATCCTTTGCAAAAGGACACATGCTATCAATTATTTTCTTTTCAATATTATTCGGTTTTTTTATAACTAGGGTTGCTGATAAATACAGGCTGTTTTTAACCAATTTTTTTAACTCCTCTTTTGAGGTCATGATGAAACTTACCAATTTTGTAATCATGTTTACCCCTTTGGGGATTTTTGGTATTGTAGCCGTTGTAGTTGCTGAACAAACGGAATTGATGCAGCTGGCTAAAAGTATGGGCGCATATATGCTCACCGTTCTGGCTTCTCTTGCATTTCATTCAATAATTACATTACCTGTTATTTTAAAGCTTGGCTTTAAAACTAGCCCTTGGCTACATTTTCAGGCAATGAGAAGTGCCCTGCTAACTGCATTTTCCACATCTTCATCTGGGGCAACACTTTCATTAACTATGACTTCTGTCAAAGAAAATAGTGGTGTATCTAATAAAATATCCAGTTTTACCCTACCTCTTGGTGCTACAATAAATATGGATGGAACTGCTCTTTATGAACTTGTTGCGGTGTTTTTTATTGCACAGGCTTATGGAATAGAGCTTACTTTTTTTGAAACTTTAATAGTTATTGCAACTGCATTATTGGCATCTATTGGTGCTGCCGGTATTCCCATGGCTGGCTTAGTCATGATGACCATTATCCTGACAGCAGTTGGTCTCCCGCTCGAAGGTGTTGGCCTTATTTTAGCAGTTGACCGACTCTTAGATATGTTCCGTACATCAGTTAATGTATGGAGCGACAGCTGCGGTGCTGTGGTAATTGCAAAATCCGAAGGTGAATTCCTCAAAGTGTAAAATTACAATCAAAATAGTTATTTATTGTCATTAGATAGTCATTATATTAATAACTAAGCAAATGATACAATGACTTAATGACCAATTGACAAATGACAGCAAAGCGAATGACTATAAATGATGAACAAATCAATAGCGACAACTTATAAGAGCCAGTGTTTTAAGCTATTACACATTTCTAGATTGAATTTCTAGATTAAGTTAAAAAAAGTTAAATTTTGTTTAATATACTTTAAAAGCTTTGCTAATATTAAGCACATTAATAAATTTGCCATATACGTAAAAGAAGATTTATATTAAAAGAACTAATTAATTAAATTATACATGAATCAAACTGTTGACATTAGAGAATTAAACGAACGTATTCAAAAAGAAAGTGAAATTATTGACCTGATTACCATGGAAATGAATAAGGTAATTGTTGGTCAACAACATTTAATAGAAAGCTTACAAATTGGCTTGCTTTCTAAAGGACACATTTTACTTGAAGGGGTTCCCGGACTTGCAAAAACATTAGCAATTAACACATTGGCTGATACTGTAGATGCCGCATTTAGCAGGATTCAGTTTACACCCGATTTATTACCTGCTGACCTTCTTGGTACTTTAATTTATAGTCAGAAAAATGAGGAGTTTGTTGTAAAAAAAGGTCCGATATTTTCAAACTTTGTTTTAGCAGATGAGATAAACAGGTCACCGGCTAAAGTACAAAGTGCACTACTTGAAGCCATGCAGGAAAGGCAAATTACTATTGGTTCAGAAACTTTTAAGTTGAATGAACCATTTTTAGTTTTGGCAACACAAAACCCCATTGAACAAGAAGGAACCTATCCCCTACCAGAAGCACAGGTTGATCGGTTTATGCTTAAGGTAATTATTAATTATCCTAAATTAGAGGAAGAGAAATTAATCGTTCGTGAAAACCTGGCAAAATCATTCCCTAAAGCTAATAAGATTCTTAAGTCAGAAGATATTATTAAAGCACGTGAGGTAGTGAGGGATGTTTATATGGATGAAAAAATTGAAAAATACATCCTCAGTATTGTTTTTGCTACACGATACCCTGAAGAATATAATCTTGAAAAGTTTAAAGGTTTAATAAGTTTTGGTGGCTCGCCCAGGGCTAGTATTAACCTGGCTTTGGCTGCAAAAGCTTTTGCTTTTATAAAACGTAGAGGATATGTAATTCCGGAGGATGTCCGTGCTGTTTGCCATGATGTACTTCGTCATCGAATTGGCTTAACTTATGAAGCTGAAGCAGAAAATATCACACAGGAAGAAATTATTAGTGAAATACTAAATACAATAGAAGTACCGTAGCATAATAGTAACTGGTAATTAGTAATTAAATAGGCTGTAGTTTAGAGTAATTGTGTTTTTTTTACATTTATTAGTTTCTAAAAATTGCAAGGCATTAATATATTGGTCATTAGTCATTTAAAGCTTATAATTAAAATGATTAGTAGCATAGCTATTTTAAACCAGATCCATTAAATATTCAATAAGTTATGGGTAAATTAATATTTGAAGTAAAAGGTGATGAAAGAAAATGGAATGAGATACTAGCTGAGTTTTATGATGAAGAATTGGCGAAAGAATGCATAGTTGAATATGATGCTACTGCAAAAGGTCATTCTGCGAGAGTCCATTTTCTCAATTTTAAAAATAACCCTGAATTGATTAATAAATTGGCAAATAACGAAAATGTTATTTCAGCGTATATGATTGACAATAAAAATATTACGAAGAGTATTAGATAGTTTGTTTCGACTTCACTTCGACTTCGCTCGGTAACCACGCTCAGCAAGCGAAATAGGCAGTGCAGTTTTGATAATAATCATTATTAAATAATAAATAATCATTTCTCAAAGTGGAAACTTCAGAGCTTTTAAAGAAAGTACGTAAAATTGAAATTAAAACACGTGGTTTAAGCAACCATATTTTTGCCGGTGAATATCATAGTGCTTTCAAAGGACGTGGTATGACTTTTAGCGAAGTCCGTGAATATCAATATGGTGACGACATCCGAAATATTGACTGGAATGTTACTGCCAGGTTCAGCAACCCCTATGTGAAAATTTTTGAGGAAGAAAGGGAATTAACCGTGATGTTGTTGATTGATCTAAGTGATTCTAAAGAATTTGGGACGCAAAAAATGTTGAAACGTGACCTTATGACTGAATTATCTGCTGTTCTTTCATTTTCGGCTATTCAAAATAATGATAAAATTGGTGTCATTTTTTTTAGTGATAAAATTGAAAAGTACATACCGCCCAAAAAGGGGAAAAAGCACATTTTACGAATTATCAGGGAACTGATTGATCTGAGACCTGAAAATAGGGGGACTGATATTTCAGAGGCTTTGAGGTATTTGACTAATATTCAGAAAAAAAGAACTACTGCATTTATTATTTCTGATTTTATTGACGAGGGTTTTTCGGATGCTTTGCGAATCGCAAATCATAAACATGATGTTATTGCGCTCCAATTGTGTGATCAAAGGGAAGCTGAGCTACCAAATGTAGGATTAATAAAATTGCGTGATGCGGAAACAAATCGAAATATCTGGGTAGATACTTCCAATAGTAAAATCAGGGAACAATATAAAAACAGTTGGCTTGAAGCTGAAAAAAAACTTTCTGAAATTCTTACACGAAGTGGTGTTGATCATGCAAAAATTTGTACCGACAAAGACTATGTAAAACCATTGTTAAAGCTTTTTAAACAACGTTGATGTTAGTAAATAAAATGGTTATTTGAGAATTTGGTTATTCGGTAATTTGAAAAGTAATCAAATAACCGAATAAACAGATAAACAACAAATGACAGCAAAGCAAATGACTATAATAACCAATAACAGCGTAGCAAATGACAATCAATGACAAATAATTAATAAATGAGAATCAAATTTATAATACTTTATATAATATCAGTATTTGTTGGTAAGCAAATAAATGCTCAGGAGATAACTGCAAATGCTAAGCTTGACACTTTTCAAATAGAAATTGGTGACCAGGTTTATTTAAAACTGAATGTGGTTCAACCAAATGATCGTTTTGTTGCTTTTCCCAAATTTAAAAACCAAATTATTGATGGGATAGATATTGTTTCTATAACAAAAATAGATACAATACAGTCAGCTAATAATGAACTTACATTAACGCAAGGTTTATTAATAACCTCTTTCGATGATAGTTTATTTAATATCCCACCATTACCTTTCATTAGTGGCAATGATACTATTTATTCAAATTCAATTAGTTTTGATGTGCAGATGGTAAATCTTGATTCTGCTGCAATAAGTAAAATTGATACAAGCCAGGTCCTGAAAATTTTTGATGTAAAACAACCTATTGATACGCCATTAACTTTTAAAGAGTTTCTTCAACATTATTATTTGTATTTTATTGGTTTTGTAGTTCTTGTCTTAATTGGGTTTCTAATATACTACGTGATAAAAAGGAGAAAAGAAAACAAACCTTTATTTAAAATCAGTAAACCCAAAGAGCCGGCACATATTATTGCTTTGCGTGGACTAAATGAACTAAAACAAAAGAAATTATGGCAAACCGGTAAAGAAAAGGCCTATTATTCTGAACTTACACGTATATTAAGGGAATATTTAGAGAACCGTTTTCAAATTAGTGCATTGGATAAAACAAGCCATGAATTACTTGAATTGATTAAACATTCAAATATTATAGAAAAAGAAAGGTATTTGGAATTGAGTCAGATTTTGATGTTAGGAGATTTAGCTAAGTTTGCCAAATTTAAACCTCTGCCTGACGAAAACGATTTAAGCTTAAAAAATGCCTTCAGCATTATTGAAAATACAATTCCTAAAGTTGAAGAAAGTGTGGACATTGTGGAAGAAGAACAAATTGATGCAGATATTGAAATAAATGAGAGTGTAAATTCAAAAAGGGACGATAAGTAATGAGAAATATTGAGTTTACAAATCCGGAATTTTTGTATGGATTAATTGTACTAATCCCTATGATTTTATGGTATATTCTTAAAGATGAAAATAATTATACTTCTATACAAATCTCATCATTAAGGGCCTTTCCAACTGCACCAAAAACATATAAATTTTATTTACGGCATTTTCTGTTTGGTTTAAAACTTCTTTTAATAGCTGTTTTGATTGTAATTATTGCCAGGCCACAATCAACAAACAGATGGGAAGACAAAACAACTGAGGGCATTGATATTGTAATTGCACTGGATATTTCAAGCAGTATGCTTGCCCGTGATTTTAGGCCAAACCGTTTAGAAGCTTCAAAAGATGTGGCCATTAATTTTATTTCAGGCCGGGAAAATGATCGCCTGGGATTAGTAGTTTTTAGTGGCGAAAGTTTTACACAGTGTCCTTTAACTACAGACCATGCTGTTCTAATAAATTTGTTTAAGGATATTAAACAGGGCATGATCGAAGATGGTACTGCAATTGGGATGGGACTTGCAAATGCTGTAAACAGGCTTAAAGACAGCGACGCTATTAGCAAAGTGATAATCTTACTTACAGATGGGGTAAATAACATGGGGGCGATTGATCCTATAACATCGGCTCAATTAGCTCAAAAATTTGGTATAAGGGTCTATACAGTTGGGGTTGGGAAAAATGGATATGCACCTTATCCTGTTCAAACAATGTTTGGTATCCAATACCAGGATATGGAGGTAAAAATTGATGAAAAAACCTTGAAGGAAATTGCTAAAATTACGGATGGTAAATATTTTAGGGCAATCAACAACAATAAGCTCAAACAAATTTATAAAGAAATTAATAAACTTGAAAAATCAAAAATTGAAATAAAAAAATTTAGTAGTAAAAACGATGAGTTTATGCCATTAGCCTATCTCGCGATTATATTATTATTGAGCATATTATTGTTGAGATATACAATTTTGAGAAATGTTCCTTAGGCGGATGTGGAGATGAGATAATGGTGATTCGGTGATTTGAAAAGTAATCAAATAAACAAATGACCAGATAAACAAATAAACAACTAATGACAATTTAACAATTTAACAATATAAAATGTTTCATTTAGCAAACCCACAATATTTATACGCATTGATACTGATACCGATATTTGTTATAATTTTTATAATAAATATCCGCCTAAAGAAAAGGGCATTGGACAAGTTTGGTGAAAACCATGTTATCAAAGGGTTAATGCCATTAGTTTCAAAACGAAGGCCTCTATTCAAATTTATTTTAATGATTATTGCCTTGGCACTGATTATTTTAGCTGCAGCAAGACCACAATTTGGATCAAAATTGAGGGAAGTAAAAGCCGAGGGGGTAGAAATAATTATAGCACTTGATGTATCAAACAGTATGTTGGCTGAAGATATCAGGCCAAACCGGTTGGCAAAAGCAAAAAGGGCCATCTCGCGTTTATTGGATAATTTAAAAAATGATAAAATAGGTTTAATCGTTTTTGCCGGAGATGCTTATACACAAGTACCTATCACAACAGATTATACAGCTACAAAAATGTTTTTATCATCAATAAATACAGATTTTGTTCCAAAACAAGGTACGGCAATAAGTGAAGCTATTCACCTTGCAATAAAATCTTATAGTCCTGATAATGAGCAAAAAAAAGTACTGATTATTTTAACAGATGGCGAAAACCATGAAGATGACCCGGTTAATGCGGCTATAGAAGCTAAGGAAAAAGGTATATTAGTTAATACTATAGGAATGGGGTTAAGCAAAGGTGTTCCAATTCCAACCAAAGGGGGTTCAGATTACCGTAAGGATGCCAATGGAAATGTTATTATTACCAAATTGGATGAAGCTACGCTCGTAAAAGTAGCCCAAGCAGGTGGTGGAATTTATACAAGGGCCAATAATGCAAAAGTGGGTTTATCAAATCTGTACAAGGAAATAGAAAAACTAGATAAAAAAGAACTTGAAACAGTTGTATATTCAGAATATGAAGACAACTTTCAGTATTTTATAGGTTTTGCGCTCTTTTTGCTGTTAATTGAATTTATCATTTTAGAAAGAAAAAATAAAAAATTGGAAAAAATTAAATTGTTCAGTATAAAGCTATAAAAATTGTAACTATTCAGTTAGCTTAAATATTTAATAAACAAATATATGCCACAGATTCACAGATTAAAAAAAATCAATTTCATTGATTTTCACAGAAAAACAAGCTTTGCTTGTTTTAAAATCTGTGAATCTGTGGCGTTTTTTTCACATTTTAATGACTGAGTAATTACTAAAAATTTAATAAATGGTGATTTGAGGATTTGGTTATTCGGTGATTTTAGAAGCAATCAAATAAACAGATAACCAGATCATCAAATAAACAACAGATAACAATTGAATATTAGAACATTAGAAAAATGAAAAACATAATTTTAGTTATAGTATTGTTAATTAGTAGCTTCCAGCTTTTCTCACAAAAAGAAAATAAGCACATCAGGGCAGGTAATGATGATTATTTTGAAAAAAACTATGGTAATTCTGAAGTTTGTTACCAAAAAGCATTGCAAAATAATCCTGAATCGTACGAGGCAAAATTTAACCTGGGCGATGCATTTTATAAACAAAAAAAATATAAAGAAGCTATAACTGAATTTAATACCATTGCCAAAGATGAGAACGATAAAATTAAGCTTGGGCAACTTCATTATAATATAGGAAACAGTCAATTTAAACAAACAGAAGAGTTATTAAAGAACCAAAAATTAGATGAGGCTTTAAAAACAATTGATAAAAGTATTGGTTCTTACAAAAAGTCATTGATTAATAATCCCAAGGATAAAGAAGCTAAATACAACCTGGCTTATGCTAAGCATGTAAAAAAACAATTGGAAAATCAAAAAAATCAACAGGATAAGAATAATCAGAACCAGGATAATAAAGATAATAAAGACGGTGATAAAAATAATCAGGATAAAAACGATCAAAACAATAAGGACAACAAAGATCAGCAAGATAAAAACCAACCGAGTGAAAGCGATAGCGACGGAGATGGTATTCCTGATAAGGTAGAAAAAGGTGATGATCAAAAACCAAGGGATACAGACAAGGATGGGCAACCTGACCATCAGGATCAGGATTCAGATAATGATGGAAAACCTGATTCTGAGGAAGCCGGTGAAGATCCAGAAAAACCAAAAGATACTGATAAAGATGGTTTGCCAGATTACAGGGATACGGATTCTGATAATGATGGAACTCCTGACGCACAGGAAAAAGATCAGCCACAACAAAATAATCAAATATCTAAAGAAGATGCATTAAGATTACTTGAAGCTATTGAAAATGATGAAAAAAACGTTCAGGATAAGCTTAAAAAGATTAAAGCAAAAGTAGTACCTGTTAAATCAGGGAAAGACTGGTAAAATAGTAATTAGTTACTGGTAATTAGTAATTATTATGGTTGACTAATTATCTAACAACCAATAACTATGAACAAATTTTAAGTAAAGAAACAGATGAAAAATATACTCAGCATATTAAGTATTATAAGTTTACTCAGCACACAATTAGTTGGGCAGGTAACATTCAAAGCATCAGCCAATAAAGTTGTTGAAGCTGGTGAAAATTTCAGGCTTAACTTTACAGTGAATGCAAATGGTACTAATTTTAAGCCGCCATCATTTGCAGGTTTTAGGGTTTTGGCGGGTCCCAGTACATCTACAAGCAGCAGTTTTCAATATATTAATGGAAAAGCAAGTCAGACCATATCCAATACATTTTCATATATAATTCAGGCAACAAAGGCTGGAAAATTTACCATTTCAAAAGCACAGATTACCGTTGATGGAAAAACCTATAAATCAAATACCATTACTATTGAAGTAGTAAAAGGGTCAGCACAAAATATTGAAAACATTACAAAAACGGACGGAACAGCAAATAATGTAAAAGTTACTTCAAAAGACGATATATTTGTTCGTAACAACCTGAGTAAAACAACAGTTTATCAAGGCGAACAAATAATTTCAACTATTAAAGTATATACAAGGGTTGGATTAAGGGCATTTGATGATTTTAAATTTCCATCGTTTACCGGGTTTTGGTCCCAGGATATTAAAACACCCAGTAATATTTCTTTACAAAGAGAAAATGTAAATGGAAAAATTTACAAAGCTGGAGTTTTAAGACAATCTGTACTTTTTCCACAACGAAGTGGAACGATAAAAATTGACCCTTTTGAACTAACATGTATTGTCCAGGTAAAAGCAGGCAAGAGAAGGAATTTCTTTGGTGAGCTTGTAGATACCTATGCAGATGTTAAAAAAAACTTAAAAAGCCCTGCCAGGACAGTTAAAGTTCTGCCTTTGCCAGGAAACAAACCAAAATCATTTAGTGGTGCAGTGGGCAATGATTTTCAAATGCAGGCCAATATTGACAGAAATGAAATTGCAAATAACGAAAGTCTGACACTAAAAGTAAAGATATCTGGATCAGGAAATTTAAAGCTTATTGATAAAATAAATATTGATTTTCCAAAAACATTTGAAGTTTACGACCCTAAAATCAGTAATAATATTAACAATACTGCTTCTGGTGCAAGAGGGAGCAAAACTTTTGAATTTTTGCTAATACCTCGTGAACCGGGTGATTATACAATCCCTGCTATAAAATTCAGTTATTTTGATGTAAAATTAAAATCATACAAAACATTGTCAGGAAAAGATATTCCAATTCATGTTGATAAAAGTACTGAAATGCAGGTTTCAAATAATCCAATATCAATATCAAAAGAGGATATTAAAACTTTGGGGACCGATATTAGGTTTATCAAACAAAATAGTTTTGAGTTATTAGCTATTGATAAAACCTTTTTTGGAAGTTGGAAATTCTATATGTTTTATCTTATTTCTTTTATCACTTTTATATTGATTGTTTTCATTTCGAGGCATAAAATCAGGCAAAATGCGAATGTTGTTTTGATGAAAAATAAAAGAGCTAATAAAATCTCGAAAAAGAGACTGAAAATGGCTTCTGCTTATATGAAACAAAATAATCAGGCAAAGTTTTATGATGAAGTGATTCACGCTTTATGGGGCTATTTGAGCGATAAATTGAATATACCTGTTGCCGAACTTAGCCGAAATACTGTTAAAGAAACCCTGACAAATCATAAAGTGGGTGAAAATATCATAAATGAATTTATTGTTGTAATTGACGACTGTGAATATGCTAAATATGCCCCTGCTTCTGAAAATTTGCAAATTGAAAAGGACTATAAAAAAGCAAGGGATATTATTAACCATTTTGAATCTTTTTTGTAACTGGTGTTTGAACGGAAAAGGGTTCGTCATCAAAAATCTGTTTGACCCCAACCCTAAAGGGTGCAGATTTTCAATGACTTCACCCTTTAGGGACGGGGTCAAAAGTCATTGAAAATCGGAATTAAAAATACAATGCATCAAAATATAAAAAAATGACAAAAAAAATAACATGGCTTTTTATTTTAAACATTGCTCTTATTATTAATAGTTATGCCCAAACAGATAGCCTGTACTCAATTATTAAACAAGGGAACAAGGCTTATACTGAATCGAATTTTGAACAAGCAATCACCAACTATGAGCAAGTTATAAAATCGGGCTATTCTGCATCAGAATTATACTATAATTTGGGCAATGCATATTATCGTAAGCTTGATTATAAATCTGCTATTTTAAACTATGAAAGGGCCTTGCTATTGGCACCTGATGATGAAAATATTTTAACAAATCTTGAATTCAGTAGAAATCACATACAAGACAGGATTGAAGAGATACCTGAGTTTTTCTTTTTTAAATGGGTTGATAGCCTGGTTAATATATTCTCGTCAAAAGCATGGTCTGTAATTAGCATTACTGGATTTATTCTTTTTTTATTCCTTGCTATTTTATTTTTATTTTCAAGAACTATTATTATTCGGAAACTATCCTTTCTTTTAAGTATTTTGTTTTTGTTTTTGTCGGCATTAAGTTTCTACAGCGGCTTAGTTCAAAACAAGAAGCTTACAAGTCATAACAATGCTATAGTTTTCACATCTTCAGTAACCGTAAAAAGTGCTCCAACCAGTAGTGGAACAGACTTGTTTATAATTCACGAAGGGCTCAAAGTAAAAATTCTTGATTCAACTGAAGGCTGGAAGGAAATACAGTTAAGCGATGGAAAAATCGGTTGGTTGCCGGAAGACGCTGTAGTAGAAATATAAGTAAAATTTCTCATTAAATCCTGTTCAACAACAATATACTTTTTCAATACATAAATTAATTTTTAACTATTATTTTTTAAAATTATAAATACATTTATATGAAAAATACTTATTTATTGGCACTTATTACTTTCTTATTTAGCAGTTTAAATATTGTTGCCCAGGAAGGATATAAATTTACCGATATTAAGAAACTTCCGGTTACATCTGTAAAAGACCAACACCGTTCAGGAACTTGCTGGAGTTTTTCAGGACTTGCATTTCTGGAAGCTGAAATGATTAGGATGGGTAAGAAAGACGTAGCTAATTTATCAGAAATGTTTGTCGTTAGAAACTGTTATTATGACAAAGGAATTAAACATGTACGTTTACACGGTGCACTTAATTTTGGTGGAGGTGGTGCATTTCACGATGTAACTTATGTCCTTAAAAATTATGGTTTAGTACCTGAGGAAGTTTATACAGGTTTGCAATATGGCGAGAACAATCATGTGCATGGTGAAATTGATAAACTACTTAAAGATTATGTTGAGGGAGTTATAAATAATAAGAATAAAAAGCTATCAACTGCGTGGAAAACCGGTTTTAGCGGAATCTTAGATGCTTATCTTGGTAAACAAGTTACTAAATTTACCTATAAAGGAAAAGAATATACACCCAAAAGTTTTGCGAAAGAAGTAACCGGATTAAATGCAGATGATTATGTTACCATTTCTTCATTTAATCATCACTCTTATTATCAGCCTTTTATTCTTGAAATTCCGGATAACTGGCTGTGGGGAGAGGCATATAACCTTCCCATGCAGGAAATGTTAAAAGTCATTGATTATTCATTGGAAAATGGTTACACGGTTGCCTGGGCAACAGATGTTAGCGAAAAAGGTTTTTCATATAGAAACGGGGTAGCTATTGTTCCCGGAAAAGATATTAAGGAAATGAGTGATTCGGAAAGAAGTAAGTGGGAAAAACTATCTAAAAAGGAAAAAGAAGCGGCTTTATATTCTTTTGATAATCCAATTGAAGAAAAAACAATTACACAAGAAATGAGACAGGTGGCTTTTGATAATTATCAAACCACTGACGACCATGGAATGTTAATCATCGGAACAGCAAAAGATCAAACTGGTAAAAAATATTATATCATCAAAAACTCATGGAATACAGGTAATAAATATAAAGGGTATTTGTATGCGTCAGAAGCATTTGTATTGTACAAAACAACCAATATTATGGTAAATAAAAATGCAGTTCCTAGGGATATTAAAAAGAAATTGAAGTTCTGAAATCAGAATGATTCTAAAAAAAAAAGGTTTGGTCTTTACATATAACTTTACCAGTCAGAGCCTCACTATTCTAAATAATATGCAATAGATTTTGCATACAACTAAGTGAGACTCTGACTTGCAAATATTAGGAATAATTTTAAAGTTTTAATTAAAACCTATAATATTACTGTACCTAAATTAATTGTTGCAGTTAATGTTTTAGTTTCAAGCGAAGTAACAGTTAAACCAGTTACATTAACTTCAATTTTTTTTCCTGTTCTTTTGACTGTTCCGGAAGTTGCTCCAAAAGCTTCTTTGCCGGCTGCAGCTCCAAAATCTAACATAACAGTACATGACTGAGCGCAGTCATTGTCAGGACAAACTTCTGATGTTGTACCATCTGCTCCCACACCCATAATTGTTAACAATAATCCATCACCTTCAGTTCCTTTAGCAGCAATCAGACCTGCAACCATATTAAGTGAATTACTTTCAGCTTCCGTATAAGTAATTCCGTCATAGGTCAAGGAAAAGCTAACTGGTTCAGCTTTATCTGTTTTATTACAAGAAAATGCTATTAATGAAACAGCTAATAAAATAATACTTAATTTTTTCATTTTTTTAAATTTACATTGGTTAATATTAAAATTGGTTGCAAACCTATGTTCTAAGTGGCAAATTTCTTTCACCCTTTTGGGTGATTTTTCATAAAAACTAGGATAATTTGGCTTTTCGGGCTGCTTCCGTACGGTTTCTTACATCTAACTTGATAAAAATGTTTTTTGTATGGGTTTTTATCGTATTTACTGAGACAAACATTTTTTCTGCAATTTCTGAATTTTTATAACCCTTAGATATGAAAATCAAAACTTCTTCTTCTCTTTCGGTTAAATAAAATTGTTTAATCTTATTTCGGAAGTTTTCATCACTAAGTTTCTTATGTCGATTTTCAGATTCTTTAATTTCCTCTATTTGGCTTATATAATCAGCAATAGCTCTTTGCATTTGAATCATTTTCAACTCATTATTTTTCTTTTGTAAGCGAAATACAAAAAACAATCCTCCTAAAAGAAAAACCAGAACAAAAATGATTAAACCCTGTTGTAAAAGTTTTCGGTTTTGCACCTTGTTTTCCAGCTCTAATATTTGAATCTGATGCTCTTTTTCTCGTACCTGATACAGAACATTTAATTGATTTATTTGTGTTTTTTGTTCAATTCCGCTAAGTTCTTCCTGAAGTTGATAATATTCTTTTAATTTTTTATTGGTTTTTTCAAACTCATTTATTTTTTCAAGTGCTTTAATCAATACTTTTAAACTTTCTAATTGCACTTCTTTATTTGAACTATGTTTTGCCAAGCTTATTGCTTCCTCTGCTTTGAAAATAGCCCTGGTATATTTTTTTTGAACAATTAATAATTGTGCCTGGTTTCGTAATATTTGACTGATATTATTCTTTTGCCCGGTTTTCAAACTAATATTCAAAGCTTTTTTAAATAAAGAATCAGCAATAATTAACTCATTTTTAAGTAAATAAATGTAACCAATATTATTCTCAACAATAGGTAGAAATCCACTATTTGAATCTTTTAGCCAAATTTTATATGCTTTATGATAATAGTAGAGTGAAGAATCTAAATCCTTTCCGGACTCTTCATAAACCGCTGCTATATTATTGTAGCGTTTTGCACTTATGTCCGGCCTATTGAGCTTTTCGCTAATTAAAAGTGATTTATTGTAATATTTTAAGGCCTTTTCATTCTCTTTAAGTTGCTGATATACAATGCCCAGATTATTATATATCATTGAGCTCTTAAGTTCTAGGTTTAAATTATCGAATATTTCCAATGCCTCAAAGTACTTTTTTGTTGCCCCTGTATATGAACCTGACATTTCTTTGACCACACCAATATTTGTCAGTTGTTCTGCAAATTTCTCTAATAAACTGTCTTTTAAATATTGTTGGGCTGCTTGTTCAAAATAATGTTCTGTTAAAAAATAATTTGCCTTGGAAAAATGGATATAAGCAATTTTAATATTTATTTCTGCAACATGTTCCGGAAAATTTGAGACAATAAAATCTGATGAGTTCACAAGGCTATCATTATCACCTGAATAGTTTTTTGATAAGCTATCTAAAAAATTAAATAATAAAACACTATCTTGAACTGATAAAACATCATCTTGAACTTGCTTATTACTGTTTTTACTACATGATAATGAAAAAGCAACAAGGGAAAATATTATGTATATATAGCGCATTATTTTTAGTTAGTTATTAGAGTCTACCAATATTGTAAAGTTTTTAATCTAAGTGCTTGTTCAGGAATAAAGTTTAAATGTAAAGGTTATTTCTTAACGGGCACTAAGTTGTTCGCCTTTAAATACTGTTCCGTTAATACGAAATTTCCAGACAAACACTAAAAATAGTAGCATTTCTTCCGGGTTTATTTTTTAGATTAATTTTATTCAATAAAAGCTTGCGAAGATATAAACTAAAACCCTTTCATGAAAGTATAGACGTATGTATATCTATTAATTATAAAATAATTTAGAATTATTCTAATTTTCACATCAGTTACTGAGCAGTTCGACATACTCATTGTATCACTCTTGTTGAAGTGCGGTTACTGAGCGTTGTCGAAGTATCACATCTCAAAATGCAAACTTATACCCACATTTCGTCCAATATTATAATAATTAAGCGCTTTAAGCGTAGATAAGTGGTCATAATACTGCTCATTCAATAAATTATTAACAAATAGCTTAAAATTAAGTTTTTTCTTTTTTAGTTTTAAGTTAAACCCCAGGGATGCATTTAAAAGAAAATATTCACTTGTAGTTGTTTCAAACATCGCGGGTCTAACCTGTTTAAACGCATACACGGTTGAGATGATAAAATTGACCTCATTAATAAAACTCATTTTCTTTTTTGTGAAACGAATATCTGTTTTTATTTTATCATGAGGAATAAATGGTAAGTTATCACCATTTTCCTGATAGCCCAATAAATACGCATAGGTCGTTTTAATTGAAAACCATTTAATTGGCTGATAAGCCACACCTGTTTCAAACCCGTAAATTCGGGCATTACCCTGAATGTATCTAAAAATATCTATTCCGCCCTCTGTAGTATCAGTTGTTGGCGATAAATAAATATAATTATGGAGCAGATTATAGAAACCTGCAATATCAAAAGTTAATTTTTTAGCATGGTAATGCATACTTAAATCAGCCTCATAACTTTTTTGCGGTACAAGATTTCGGTTACCTTGTTCATACCGGTTTCCATGCATCCCATCCTGGCTTAATTCTGCAATATTAGGCGCCCTGTATGCTGATGCTAAATTGGCCCTGACAAGAAGGCTTTCACTTAGCCTGTAGGTCATTCCTAACGAACCGCTTAGATTATCAAAACGAGTATTTAATTCAGATATGTGTTCTTCTTCATCCCCTGTTTGTACAGGATCATCGTGACTATGACCGGATTTCTCTTGTTCAGGGATTAATAAGAATCTTAAATCATATCGTAAACCTATTTGAACATTTAATTTTTTTGATGGTTTTAACTGCAACATACTCAAGAAAGATATATCGTTTTTATTATAATCCGGCAGAACATGCTCTGGTGCTTCCCTATTGCTATTTTGTTGATTAAGCCCTTGAAAACCAACAATTAGATCAATTTTCTTATTTAAAGGAAGGTAACTTTTTAACTCATAGGATATTGTATTCAAACACATATCAACTATGTTAAAAACGGGTGTCAATTCTGATCCCTGCAATTTGCGTACATTCTGTTGAAAGGAGGCGTTAAACTCCAATTTTGATTGATTGATAAAGAAAATATTCTTCATGGCTATAACATGATTGTTTAAATCTTGATACCAAAATTTATTTTCCCGAGAATTTGTTTCAGTTAGTGCTATTGCCGGCAGGATAGTCACCCCTAATTTCATCTTGTCATAATTATATCTAACAGAAAATTTGCCATAGGATTTATTAAAACCTGTATTAAATTTAACAGAAGCTGTATTAAATCTTGAATTAGGAACTTGTTGGCCCACCCCATCTGTATAATCCATATGGCTCTTGGCACCACTCCTTACAATCCAAAAAAAGTCATCATTTGTACCTTTAATCCCAAAACTTCCGTTAACTCCATTTGTATTGGAATAGTAATTTGACTCAAAGTCTGCTGATATTTTATTTGAAGCCGCAGGTTGTTCATCTATTATATTAATAACCCCGCCTATTGCATCAGAACCATACAATAAAGAGGCAGGCCCTTTAATTACCTCAACCCGGTCAATTCCAGACTCGTTCACCATAAATGGATGGTTTTCAGAAAACTGAAAATTCTCTAACCTGATTCCATTATTTAGCATTAAAACATTAGATAAAGATAAGCCGCGAATGACAGGGGTGCCAATTCCCAATCCTTTACTAATCATGTCAACACCGGGTGTTTTAGCAATAGCTTCTATAAACGAAGCCGAGTTTGCCGATTTCAGTTCCGAACTTTTTAAACTTTCAATTTTTATAGCATTTTCATGCTGCGTTGAAAAAGATCCTCCGGAAACAACTATTTCTTCAGAAAGAACTGTTTCTTCACTTAAATTAATATTTAATTCAAGGTTTTGATCAGATATTTCAACCGTTTTTATAACCGTAGAGTAACCCACAAATGAAAACCTGATTTTAAATTTACCTTTAGGAATACTTTTTAATGAATAGAAACCATTTTCGTCAGAAATAGTGCCTTTTTGTATCTCAGGTATGTAGATATTTACTCCAGGTATTGTTTCACCGGTAATAATATTTTTTATTGTTCCACTAATTTGATTTTGCGCAAATAGGGTGTTTGTAAATAATGCGAATATGATTATATAAATGAACCTTTTCATAGGTATATAATGTTTTGTTAGAGAATTAATATAATTCGTGTTGTATCAAGTGTATATCCAGAACTCCTGACCAATTATCTGATTTTCTGAAGATTAAAGAAGTTTATTACCTTCGGTGCGGGCTGAAGCCGTTCACAGATTAGAATTGTTACACAATGTCATTATTTCTTCGGCTCGGCTCAGGCTAAAAAAATTGTCATTGGTCATTTTTTTGCATGTAATTATCTAATGACCAATTACTAATGACTAATGACCAAAAGTTAGTTTAAAGAAAATAGGAAAAATATGACAATGCTGATTGCGATAAGTCTGGATGTCTGAATTTACAAAAAAGGCGGTGCCCGTAATGAAAAAGGGATATTTAATTCACGTTTTGTATTAATTTGTTTGTAAGGAAATTTTAAAACAATATCTAAACAAATTGCTTTTGAAGCTTTTAAAAAGGAATGTAAAGTTACTTTAGCAAGTTGAAAGTCATCAATGGTACAATTAAAATGTTGATTCCCTGAATTTATAGAATTTTCATCTGAATGGTGATAATGGCTATGTTCAATTAAAAAATAATGCCCCGGCTGAAGAACAATAGGCAAAGCAATAACCACCAATAAAAATATGGCTATAAGATTCCGATATTGCTGTCTGAATTTATTCTTCATGACTCCTTACAAATTATAAACTCTAAATATTTGATAAATTTAAGGAATAAATTTGATATTGGGTTTAGGAGTTATTATAAAATACAAACTGTGTTTTGGTAGGTAAAGACACACGGCCGTTTATCTCTACAATATCAAATGTTCTTTTCAATTCTCTAATTGCTTTTTTAGATGCACCATTTTTATAGCCGTAATAGCTGCTTCATCACCTTTATTGCCATGCTTCCCCCCTGCCCTGTCTAATGCCTGTTGTTTATTATCAGTAGTAAGTAATCCAAATATAAAAGGCATATTGTATTTAATGTTCAAATCAGTAACACCTTGTGTAACACCTTGGCAAATAAAATCAAAATGACGTGTTTCGCCTTGTATAACAGTACCCAGAATAATTACAGCATCAACATTAGCATTTTCAGCCATGAGTTGGGCACCAAGGGTTAACTCAAAACTTCCCGGGACATATCGTTTAACAATATTTTTTTCATTGGCACCATGTTTAAGTAATGTTTTAAAAGTCCCTTCAAAAAGTGCTTCAGTAATTTCATTATTCCATTCTGCTACCACAATTCCAAATTTCATTTCTGATGCATCAGGAACTGAATTAATATCGTAATCTGATAAATTTTTTAATGATGTAGCCATTTTTTAATGATTAAGGTATATTGTATAATGATTAATAATTCATTAAAAAGGCTTTCCCGTTTCCGAAAAAGCCTTAATTATAAGATTTAAGCACAAAAAGTGCTACTTTATGTTCTTTTCTGCCCTGGAAATATATTTTTCTATCACTCTTCCCTCAGCAGATTTTTTATGATTTTCCTTAATTTGCTTATAAGTTTTAAGCGCATTTTCATAATCGCCAATTAATTCATAAGCTTGTCCCGCTTTCATTAGGTATATTGGGGTGGTAAACTCATTAACTGAAGCTTTTGCCGCTTTTAAATAAAAACTTACTGCCTCTTCTTTATTTTCCAACTCCATATTTGCATCACCAATAGCACCTAATGAGATAGGTTTGAGCATTTTATCATTAGCACTAAAATCATTAAGATATTCAATAGCATTTTCAAATTGCCCTAGATGCAAATAGGATATACCTGCATAATAATTAGCCAAATTAGCCGCTTTAGTGGCAGAATAATCATCAATAATTCCTAAAAAACCCGGGTAATTAACATCACCATTCAAAGCAAGGTTAAATGAATCCCTTTCAAAGTATTGTGCTGCTACAAACATTTGTGATTGAGCTTCATCTTCAAGAGGTTTTAAATAAAACTTTTTATATCCTAAGTAGATACCAACTATTGCAATTATAATAACTACAATAGTTGTTATAATTTTCTGATTATCTTCAATAAATTGCTCACTTCTGCTAAGTGCGCCTTCTACGGCTTCAATACTATCTGTCGCCTGATTGTGTTTTTTTGTCATTTGTATTTTGCTAAATGTTATCGAAAAATTTGCGCAAATGTAGTTTTTTTAATACGAATTGCGAAATAAATAATTAATTTTTTTAAATAATACTTGGGTTTAGGTATTCTTTTAATTGCTCAATTAAATTATATATCTCATTAAGTAAAAACAACAGATGGTCAAATTTTAGATTAAACCAACTAACTATCACCTTACATTTAGGCTTTTAATCCAAATTTTCACTAAACATTCTAATTATGAAGAGAACTATTTTACTATTTTCTGTAATGCTGATGTTCAGTCATTTATCTGTTGCTCAAGATGATGATCTGGATTTTGATTTTGACGTCAGCTCTTCTGACCGTATGACCCATGTAGCATTCAGTCCAAATACAAGTGCACTCATCGGGGTGCATGGTGGATTATTAGGAAATTCTGGCGGTGTTATAGATGGTGGTGGTTTTGTCGAATCCAGTGGACTTTTCCTTGCGGCTCGTTATAACAACAAGGATATCCTAAATGTAGATCGTCTATCGGTTACGCTGGGGATAACACTTCAAATTATGGAGTTTGCTTATATTTATGTTGGTGGTGGCTATGGTGAATATAAATACCCCTACAATGAGCCAACCATTATACCCGATCTTGAGATAAGCGGTGCTGAAATTGAAGGTGGTGTAATCTTTAAAATTGGCCCAATCAGTTTACTTGGTGGGGTTTCCGCGCTGAATTTTGAGCATATGGATCTTGTAGGTGGTATTGGTTATACTTTTTAAATTTAAACCATTTAATGAAACAAATATTATAAAAATTAAAAAATAAATAAAATGAAAAACAAAAATATTTTTAAAATAATTACCGGGGCTGTTATAATGGCAATGGTGATTTTTGCAGGATGTCAAAAAATGGAAATTGTAAAAATAGTTGGTTTTATTCAGGGACATGCTTTTGATGGAAATACCAACGCACCATTGGACAGTGTGAAAGTTGTATGGTCTGTAGCCGGCGTAAAAGATTCAACAGTGGCTACTGCAGAAGATGGCTACTTAATTCGTAATTTACCTGAAGGTGAATACAGTATCTGGGCTTCAAAAACAAATTATACAACAGTTGTATATGACAAGTATATTGGTGGTGATGGGGCGAGTACAACTACTACTGTAAGGGGAGGTGCTAACCAGGAGCAGATAATTACTTACAACCCTAATTTGTATCCTTTGAACGTAAGTATTACAGGACGGGTATACATATCTGAAAATGGTGTAAATGTTCCCGCTTCAGGTGCAATAGTTCAGTTAGATTATAATAGTTTGTATGAAGAAGCAGAAGAATCTTATCGTTTTATTCCTGGTTTGTATGAAGTTGTAACTGACGCCAATGGTTATTATACATTTGCAAATATTCCTGCCACTGATGCATATATAAGATTTCTAGATTATACTGATGCAAATGGTGAAACCTATTATGATGGGAGCTATTCACACAGTACTAGTTCAAGAAGAATTTATATAAATTCCGGTTCAACATATACTTATGACAACATTATTTTATCAAAGGTTAATGATAATTTCCATTTAATAAGTTCAAATACATGGACTTCAACAAATATTGAAACTGAAGTATTTGACGTAACATCGGATATTACGCTTACATTCAATAAGGATGTGGATCAGGCTGCTACAGAAGCACTAGGCAATGTAACTTTAGACGACAACGAAGGAAATGAAATAAATGCAACAGTTACATATTCAGGAAATACAATTGCCATTAACCCTACATCTGATTTGCAAGCAGGCGCCTGGTATAATATTGATTTTGAAGTTTATTCTGTAATACCAGGTGATAATACTTCTGATGATTGGGATTTCAAGACACTTGGAATTCCTGCTCCGGTTCCAACAGCAGTAACAGACTTAACACTTGCTGAAAGCTACCCAACCGATAAAACATTTGATGCTCATAATGTAAAATTCAAATTTGACTTTACAAGTGTAATGGATGGTGAAGTAAGATATGAAATCTGGGCAAAAGATACATATAATAATTTGAATTGGGTACTTGTTGATGATAACTTCTATAGTCAAAATGATGATGATATTGCTGAAAAAGTATATGATCGATGGGTGTATTTACAAGATGATGGCCGGGAGTTTGATTACTTTGAAGATGATGGATGGCAAACACCAATGGAATTTGGAACAGAAGTAACTTTTAAAATTAGAGCGGTTAATAAAGATAACATAGCAGGGCCTTGGTCAAATGAAATAACCATTTCTGATGAAACACCTTATGATAATTCTTCTATGAATTTATATGAACCTGGTTGGGGGACAGCTAATAATTCTTTGGGAACAGAGCCTATCACTTTTAGAGTTAGTTTAGAAGTTTGGGGTGAAACTAACTGGGGCAATGCTGTTTCGTATGTTGATCTGGCTTCTACTCCTACTTTTGGAATTTATGACGGTACAGGCACTGAAATTACAGGGGCTACATTTAGTTTCGAATGGACAGATCGTGACGAGGGTATGGTAACAGTGACAGTTCCTGCCGGGGCTAACTATCAATACCAATATTTAAGGGCTTACAATGTAACAGATAGTAGTGGTAATATTATGGATGCTGCTGATTATGAATCTGAATTATTAAACAATTAAAATTATACATAAAGTTTAAAAAGGCCCTCTTAATAGGGCCTTTTTTTCTTTAATCCCAATTTTCTAACTTTTATGACCTTGCTTTAATACTTGAACAGAAACTCATTCAGGTATATTCTCAACAACTTTTCTGCAACTTTGTCTGTTGCTATGCATCATCTTTGCAATTAGGATATTACGCTTTAATACAAATACTAATTCATGCTTTATTCCGCTAAAGTCTTCTGACGACTCAGAATTATAAATCTTCAGGAACTTAAATGTCTAAATAAATAGTATTTAACAAAGTTGACTGTTTACTAAAATAGATTTTATGGACTAACACTAATTAATTTTACAAGTCATCATCCTCAACCGGTTTTTTAATATTAGCAAGAACACTACTCCATGTAGTTACTTTCCATAAACCGCGGTTATTCTTTTTTAATATCATGGGTCTTTTACTATCAGCCCCTGAGCTTTTAACAAATACTTTTGTCCCATCTTTCGCCTTTCCTAATAAATTTACAGTAAATTCATATTCATATGGTAATTCCACTTTGTAGCTATTTTCAGGTTTTGATCCTGATATATAGGAATTCGGTATCAACTTATTATTGTTCAAATTCCGTTTGATTAAATCCAAATCACTGTCACCAAGCTTGTATCCTTTATAAACTTTCCCTTCTTTTAACAATGATTTATCAACAGAAATCACCAGACATTTTTGACCTAACTTGGGATTATCCACATAAATTTTAAGTGCCAGCAAAAACATGGCAGCTCCACCTTCCGGTGTTGATGCAACAGCATTACGTAATGTTACAAATTCATCTACATTACCCGGCTGATCCGCAATTTTTACACTTTGTGCCGAAACCCCATTTACCAAAAATATAAAAAGGAATAAATAAACTAATTTTTTCATGAGTTGTTTTTTTAATGAATTTTTATTCTTATATGGAACAGCATATTAAAAATAATCATGATATTTTATGTAGATAATTATATTTTAATATGCTTGTTTCATAATCTAAGATTTTTATTAAAATATATTGTTTTGAAAACAAACGGAAAACCTAAAGTGAATATTACTTTTATCTGGCAATTAATCTTTCAACTAATTCAACTATATTTTTTTTAATATCTTTTTATTTATCCACATCACTAACATCATAAGCTTTTGCTGTTATAGAACCAATATTATTAATTTGAAGAAAATTAAAAGAACGCCTGAACATTTCTTTGGTCAAGTCGCTATCATTTTCACCTTCATTAGCAGCCATTAATACAATAGCAGATTTACCCATTAGCTTTTTATTGCCAAAATAAGGTCGTAACCTGTCAAAAAACGGTTTCATTTTGCCTGTTGCTGCCAACCAGTATATAGGTGTGGGAAAAACCAAAACATTTGCTTTATCAATTTTAGCATATAATTGCTGCATATCATCTTTTACGGTACATAATAACTTTCCTTTTTTACATGCCCGGCAATCAATACAAGCCTCAAAATTATAATCATACAAATAGATTTTTTCAGTAGAAAAGCCTTTCTTTTTAGCATATTTGATTAAATAATCGCCCATTAAAGCAGTATTGCCCTTTTTACGCGGACTTCCGTTAATAATAAGAATGTTTTTCATCATACATGCAATTTGTTTTCTGAACTTAACCTGCTTTATGAATTTTGCAAACGAAAAACTGTTAACCAAAATATACTTTTTTTACTTTTATCTTTTTACTTTTGCCCATCGGTCTCCATAGGCTTGCCGACGGTGAATTTTTATCTTGTATCAAATGAACTTAAACTCTTTATCATTAGTTAATTATAGAAATTTCGAAGACCTTCAACTGGAATTTTCATCAAAAATTAACTGCTTTATTGGAAATAATGGTGTTGGTAAAACCAATATTCTTGATTCTATCTATTACTTGTCATTTTGCAAAAGCTGGTTAAACCCAATTGATAGCCAAAATATTAAATACGATCAAGAGTTCTTTCTTATAAAAGGGAATTATGCACTTGAAGAAAAAAATGAAGATATTTCCTGTGGCCTTAAACGGGGAAAGAAAAAAAGTTTTAAACGTAATAACAAGGAATATAGTAAGCTTTCGGATCATATAGGATTAGTTCCACTAGTAACCGTTTCACCATATGATACAAACCTGATACTGGGCGGAAGTGAAGATCGAAGGAAATTTATTGATATTGTAATATCGCAATTTGATAAAGATTATTTACAAAATCTACTTAAATACAATCGTGTACTCAGCCAGCGAAACCATTTATTAAAACAATTTGCCCAAAACCACGTATTTGATCGTGACAGTCTGGAAGTATGGAACGACCAACTGGTTTTATATGGAACAATAATTTATCAAAAAAGAATTGAGTTCATTGAAAAATTAACACCAATATTTCAAAACTATTATCATTTTATTTCATCTGAAAAGGAAAATGTACAACTTAAATATCGCTCCCAAATAAATGATGCAAATTTTAAGGAATTAATTAATCAAAGCATTGAAAAAGACCGTATCGTACAATACACAACAGTTGGAATTCATAGAGATGATTTAACCTTTCAGTTAAGTAATTACCCTTTAAAGAAAAATGCATCGCAGGGACAGCAAAAAACCTACTTGATTGCCCTAAAATTGGCCCAGTTTGATTATATAAAAAACATAAGTAACATAAAACCAATTCTACTTTTTGATGATATTTTTGACAAACTGGATGCTTCCAGGGTAGAGCAAATTATAAAATTAGTGGCAGATGATCATTTTGGTCAGATTTTTATTACCGATACTAACAAAGAAAGATTAGACCGTATTTTAAATAAAATAGGGATTAATTACAAATTGTTTAAAATTAATGATGAGATCGTAGTGAGTGAGAAGCAGTTTGATTGATAAATTGGTAATTAGTAACTAGAAATTAGTAATTAATTGACTTCAAAAACACCAATAACTAATACATTATTTACGACAATTTAAGCAAATCTTCCGGATATTTGATATTCGTTAGAAAAAGCCCACGGGCAGGAACTGAGAAACCCGCATTCGAACGGTTTTTGGACTCAATAATTTTCCTGAAATCATCAATACTTAATTTTCCCCTGCCAACATCAATTAGCGTTCCGGTTATTGCCCTGACCATATTTCTAAGAAACCGGTCCGCTTTAATCCTGAAAATCAATAAGTGGTTATCCATTTCAAGCCATTGAGCTTCATAAATTTTGCAATTATTTGTTTTTACCTGCGTACCCGTTTTACTAAAACTGGTAAAATCCTGATATTCAAATAGTGTTTTAGCTGCCTGGTTCATCAAATCCACATTTAACGAAACCCGGTAATACCACAACAGGTCAGTAAGAAATGAATTCTTTTTACTAGTAATACGGTATTCATAAGTTCGGGATAATGCATCAAAACGGGTGTTTGCTTCTTGATGGACACTAAATAATTGAAACACTGCAATATCCTTAGGTAGAATTTTATTTATTTTATCCAAAAATAACTGTACATCCAGTATTGGTTTCTCAACATCAAAATGCACCATAAAATATTCAGCATGGACACCTGTATCTGTACGTCCAGCTCCAATAGCATGAATTTCTTTCTGAAGAATTATACTTAATTTAACGTTCAATACCTGCTGAACAGTTATGGCATTTTCTTGCATTTGCCATCCGTGATAAGCTGTTCCGTTATAACTGAGTTGTAAAAAATACCTATACATTGTTCTATAATTATGGGCAAAAATACTATTTTAGCATGGAAATTCCTTGGCTTTAGTTTCGGTATTATGGGATAGTTGTAAAAAACATAGCTTTTAAGCGGTACAAACCGCTTAAAAGCAGTTTGTTGCAAGCTATACTAATTAATTTTATATCTATTAAAGCTTTATTTTTCTAGTCCTATATTTTTCTTAATACATTATTTGTATCTTGCACTTAAAAAATATAAAAATGGAAATCACAAGAACCTTTGACTTATTAGACCGGTATCAGAATAATTTTATAAAAGAAGATGCCCTGGTAGCAAAACAGAATGGGAAATGGAAAAAATACAGCACACAACAATACATTGATTATTCTTATAATTTCAGCTATGGTCTGTTAGCAAAGGGATTAAAAAAAGGAGATAAAATTGCCACTATTTCAAACAACAGACCAGAATGGAATTTTATTGATTTGGGAATGGCAATGATTGGTGTTGTGCATGTTCCATTATATACATCACTTAGTCCCACTGAATATGAAAACATTATCAAACATTCTGATTGCCGCCTGGTCTTTATTTCTGATAACAAACTGTTTGAAAAAATAAAGCCGGTTACTGATAAGATTAGCACTGTTGAAGGTATATATACTTTTGATTCTATTGAAAATGAAAAAAATTGGGAAGATATAGTTTCGCTTGGTAAAAAAAGTAAAATTTATTACAAAGAAGAACTTGAAAAATTAAAATCTGAAATTAAAGCCGATGATTTTGCATCATTAATTTATACTTCAGGAACAACCGGGACATCAAAAGGTGTTATGCTTTCGCATACTAACCTGGTAGGAAACTTTCTGGCTGCTGCTGGTGTTTTTAAGCTAAAACCCGAACAAAAATACCTAAGTATTTTACCTTTATGCCATGTTGGTGGCCGAATGGGAAATTACCAAACCCAATATAGTGGTTGTAGCATTTATTATGCTGAAAGTATGGCAACAATAGCAACAGATATGAGAGAAATAAAGCCCCATGGTTTTGATGCAGTTCCGCGTATTCTTGAAAAAATATTTGATACTATTATCTCGAAAGGCAAAAAGCTTAAAGGAACAAAAAAAGCAATATTCTTTTGGGCTGTAAATATTGGATTGAAGTATAAACCTGTTGGTGAAAGCAATTGGTTTTACAGAACGAAATTAAAAATTGCCGACAAACTCATATTTTCAAAATGGCGGGAAGCTATTGGAGGTAATATTGAATCGGTAGGTTGTGGAGGGGCAGCATTACAGCCAAGAGTTGAAAGGATATTTTGGGCAGCCGGAATAAAAGTCCTGAACATGTATGGATTAACTGAAACCTCCCCCGTTATAACAATTAACAGGAAAACCAAACCCGATTTAAAACTGGGGTCAGTAGGTTCAATAATAGAAGGTGTTGAAGTAAAAATAGCAGAAGATGGAGAAATACTTTGCAAAGGTCATAATGTTATGATGGGGTACTACAAAAACCCGATACTAACAAAGAAGGTTTTTACTGATGATGGATGGTTTTGCACAGGTGATATTGGCACATTAGAGGACAATAAATTTTTATATGTAACCGACCGAAAAAAAGAAATATTTAAGCTTTCAAGTGGTAAATTTATCGTTCCCCAAATAATTGAAAACAAGTTTAAAGAATCATTATTTATTGAACATATGATGGTTATCGGTGAACATGAGAAATTTGCTAGTGCGATAATCGCTCCTGATTATTTATATATGAAAGACTGGTGCGAAGCAAATAATATTATCAAAATGAACAATACCGAGCTTATTAAAAACAAACAATTCTTAGAAACAATCAATAAAGAAGTACAAAAGTTTAATAGAACGGTATCTGATTTTGAAAAGATTAACCGGTTTAGGTTAATTCCTGACATATGGTCGCCGGCAACAGGAGAGCTTTCACCAACATTAAAGTTGAAAAGAAAATTTATTTCTGAAAAATATAAAGATATAATTGAGCAAATCTATGTAAAGCAGAAAGTATAAATTAAATAGTTATATTGTTGCAACTAAGCCATTTGCCATCTTAAGAATACTGAGCTGGTCAAAGTATCGCTGTAATTTTGAATTATCTGTTAATTCGCTTATTTATTTGAATAGCTTTATTAATCACCAAATACACAGATAAACAATGACTACTTAATGGCTAATGGCTAATGGCTAATGACTAATGGCTAATGACTAATGGCTAATGGCTAATGACTAATAACTAATGGCTAATAACTAATGGCTAATAACAACCTAATAACTACTAAATGAAAATAAATAGAGTATCCAATAAAAAAACACGAAAAGAATTTACGGAAGCGGCAAAGATTATCTATAAAAATGATACTACATGGGTTTGTCCTTTAGATCATGAAATAGATGCTGTTTTCGACCCGAAACAGAATACCTACTATAATCACGGAGTTGCTGATCGATGGGTGTTAAAAGATAATAACGATAAATTAATTGGTCGCATTGCTGCATTTATTGATTATAAAACTTCAGATGCAGCAGACCAGCCAACAGGCGGAATAGGCTTTTTTGAATGTATTGATAATCAGGATGCAGCATTTCTATTATTCGATACTGCAAAAGAATGGTTGACAAGTAAAAACATTGAAGCCATGGACGGTCCAATAAACTTTGGTGAAAGGGACAGCTATTGGGGTTTACTTGTTGATGGATTTACTCATCCTTCGTATGAAATAGCCTATAACCACAAATATTATCAACAATTGTTTGAATCGTACGGTTTTAAAACCTATTTTAAACAAGAAGGCTTTCATTTGGATGTAAGTAAGAAAATGTCTGACAGGTTTTTTAAAATTGCAGATTGGGTCATAAAAAAACCCGGATACGAATTCAAACATCTTACATGGAAAAATCAGGATCAATTTGCTAAAGATTTTGCAGCAGTTTTTAATATTGCCTGGGCTACGATTATCGAGAATTTTGAGCCTTTAAAAGTTGAATATATTCAAAAAACCCTCAAAAAAGCTAAAATTATAATTGAAGAAGAATTTATTTGGATAGCTTATAAAGATGGTAAACCTATTGCAATTTACCTAATGTATCCTGATGTTAACCAGATATTAAAACATTTGAACGGCAAAATGCATCTTTGGAATATGTTAAAATTTATTTATCTGAAAAAGAAGAAAGTTATTAGCCGTGCACGTGGTGTTTTGATGGGTGTAATTCCTGAATTTCAGAACCGTGGAATTGAATCGGCGTTTATTAAAAAAGTATCAGAAGTTATAGAACGAAAACCTCAATATAAGGAAATTGAATTTTCATGGGTTGGTGATTTTAATCCCAAAATGAGAAAAATTTTTATTTCAGTAGGAAGTATCCCTGTTAAACATTATATAACCTACCGCTATTTATTTGACAGAAACGCCGAATTTAAACGGTATCCAATTCAGAATTAAAAAAAGAAAAGAACAAAATTTCAAGTGTAAAGGTTTATAAATATAATGTGAGTGTGAAGATGTGAGGATGTGA
This sequence comes from Bacteroidota bacterium, assembly GCA_039714415.1. Classification (GTDB taxonomy): domain Bacteria; phylum Bacteroidota; class Bacteroidia; order Bacteroidales; family NBLH01; genus NBLH01. The sequence goes on along the minus strand of JBDLJL010000044.1, from coordinate 100 downwards.
GAATGTGAAAATGTGAAAATGAGGAAATGCTTTAATGCTACAATGACCAAATAAACATATAAACAAATGGAATAATGGTGATCTGGTGATTTGAAAAATG